>JAUMWZ010000240.1 GCA_030529405.1 Bacteroides sp.
TTTCTGGCTATATATTTATTCTTTTTCTAAACAATATATGGCTGACTTATAAACTGTACATACTTTGAAAATCAACTATATATAGTTTACTTATAAGCTGTATAGACTTTGCAAAAGCACTCTGCATCAACCTCAATTATACAATATTTTCTTACCCTACTAAGCAAAGAGTTTTTTCACTAAACAAGCTACATCATACGAACGAAACGACATAAAGCAGTGTGGCAACAGATATAACTATCCACAACAGCAATCCTTGCAAGAAAGTCTTTGCACCAACATTTCTAAGCATAGCTACAGATATAGACGAGCCTATGAAAAACATTGTAAGCGTGATAGCCTTCTTAGACAGTGCGGTAATGAACTTAGACAATGCTGGAAAATTATCTGCCAAATAGTATGTATTAAATAGCATTGCGCATACGAACAAGATTATAAACATCGGTATTCGTACTTTCTCGTCTTTTGCTTTGAACAAAAAAGAAGTCAAGAAAGCCAACGGAACAATCCACAACGCACGTGTAAGTTTTATAGTTGTGGCAACATTCAACGCCTGTTCTCCATACACCTTTGCTGTTCCGACTACTGAGCTTGTGTCGTGAATGGCTATTGCTGCCCAAGTGCCAAACTGCTGTTCGCTCATCTCAAATAGTCGTCCTATGCTTGGAAAGATAAACAAAGCCACGGCATTCAACACGAACACAGTGGCAAGGGCTACTGATATTTCTTCGTTCTTAGCCTTTATTAGTGGCGACACTGCAGCTATTGCACTTCCTCCGCATATAGCTGTTCCAGAACTGATAAGGTAAGATGTATTTTTGTTTACCTTCAACAAGCGTCTGCCTAAAAACCAACCAATGGCAAGAGTTCCAAACACTGATACTATGGTAAACAACATTCCTTCCTTACCTGTATTTATTGCAGAATATGCGTTCATACCAAATCCAAGCCCTACAACAGAATACTGCAACAGATATTTAGACATCTTCTTGTTGAACGATGAATACACGTTGCCAAAGGTAAGTCCAAAGACAAGTCCAACAAATAGAACAAATCCAGGAGTTATCCACTTGTCTGCCCCACTAAGACTTGGTATAAGACTTATAGCAAGCATTATTGCAAAAAAAGATGCTAACGAAATGTATATGTACTTACCTAATTTTGTTTTATAACCTTCTTTGTTTGTTACGTTATTTTCCATTGTTTCATAAAATTTTCGTGCAAAGGTAGGCACAAAGTCAATAAATTATCCTCCAAAAAGTGTTTTTATTGATACTATCAATCATTTTTTCTCGGTTTGCAAAGCATATACAGTCTATCTATAAACTATTTATAATTGATTTTTAGACTATATACAGTTTATAAGTCAGCCATATATGGTTTAGAAAAGCAGTGAATACACATAATTAAAGCTATAAACACACATTATAAAAAATCTCCTAACACAATGAGTATTCACTATGTTAGGAGAAAAATCAAAATAAGCCTCTCAAAAAAGAGGAAACATATATAATAAATGAAAAAACTATCTGTCAAAGAGCAACTGCTCTCCCATTTTAGCAGTATACACTTCTATACCATCATACACGCAGTTACCATTCACAAAGGTTTTCTTAACCTTCCAATTGAAA
>JAUMWZ010000022.1:0-10468 GCA_030529405.1 Bacteroides sp.
TCTAGAAAAGAGTAGCGAGACAGGGGTTATATCTACCGAACCAGATAACCACGAAAAGATGGTAGAGTTACGTCAAGCTAAGGTTGATAAGATAGCAGATTATATTCCAGAGCTAGAGGTTTTGGGCGATGAAGATGCTGATTTGTTGATTGTAGGCTGGGGAGGTACTTACGGACATCTTCACTCTGCACTTGATTTTTTAAGAAGAAATGGAAAGAAAGTAGCTTTGGCTCACTTCCAATATATAAATCCTCTTCCGCGTAATGCAGAAGCAGTTCTAAGAAAGTACAAGAAGGTTGTTGTGGCAGAACAGAATCTTGGTCAGTTCGCTGGTTATTTGCGTATGAAGTTTGAAGGCTTAAAACTCCACCAATATAATCAGGTTAAGGGACAACCTTTTGTTACTCGTGAACTTATAAATTCATTCATTAAAATATTGGAGGAGTAAGCTATGACTCAAGATAAAGTTACTAACGAAAAAGGCAAAATACAAGTTGTGGGCTACTGTGGCGATATTAAGAAATACACTATGCAGGATTATAAAAGTGGGCAACCTAGATGGTGTCCTGGTTGTGGCGACCATGCATTCTTAAATTCTCTATATAAGGGAATGGCAGAGATAGGTGTTGCTCCTCACAACATAGCAGCTATATCTGGTATAGGTTGTTCTTCTCGTCTTCCATACTATTTGAATACCTACGGTTTCCACACTATTCACGGTCGTGCGGCAGCTATTGCTACAGGTGTAAAGGTTGCAAATCCCGACTTATGTGTATGGCAAATATCTGGTGACGGAGACGGTTTGGCTATTGGTGGTAACCACTTCATACATGCTGTAAGAAGGAATATAGACATAAATATTATTCTTTTGAACAACCGTATATATGGTCTTACAAAAGGGCAATACTCACCTACATCGGCAAGGGGCTTTGTCAGCAAGACATCTCCTTACGGAACAATAGAAGATCCATTTCGTCCTGCGGAGTTAGCATTTGGTGCTAGAGGTCGTTTCTTTGCTCGCTGTATTGCTGTTGATGGTGGTCCTACGGTTGAAGTATTGAAGTCTGCAGCTAAACACAAAGGAACTTCTATCATAGAAGTATTGCAAAACTGTATAATATTCAATGACGGAACTCATGCATCAGTAGCAACTAAGGAGTTCAGAAACAAGAATGCGATATATCTTGAGCATGGCAAGCCTATGATATTTGGAGAGAACAGAGAGTATGGCTTAATGCAAGAGGGCTTTGGTCTTAAGGTTGTGAAGATTGGAGAAAACGGTGTTACAGAGAATGACATTCTTGTTCACGACGCACACTGTCAAGACAATACTTTGCAATTGAAGTTAGCGTTGATGGAAGGTCCAGATTTTCCTATTGCACTTGGAGTGATACGAGATGTTGAGGCTCCCACTTACGACTCTGCTTTGCATGAACAGATAGAAGAAGTTAAGTCAAAGAAGAAGTATCATAACTTTAACGAACTTCTTATGACTAACGAAACTTGGGTTGTGGAATAACATACGGTATCGGGTTTGAACTAGGCGTGTTTTCATACTATATTTCAGCCCGTTGCAAATTATGTACAGTTGTAATGTAGACTGTATATAGTTGTTTTCCAAACCATATATACTTAACTTTTAGTTTATTCTTACTTTATAAGTATATAAAAGTGAGTTTACATATTAGCAAAAGCGTGGCTCGATTTTGATAAACCGAACTGCGCTTTTGTTTTTAACTACAAACAAATAAAACCTTAAAAACAAATGAAAAAGACCATTCTATTTATTTTTGCTATGATGTTATCGTCTTTAGTCTTTGCTAAAGCTGATGACTTGAGACTTCCAGACGCTTTTTCTGCACTTATGCCTATGCCAAACAAGGCAGTATTGACAAAAGGCACTCCGTTTGTGGTAAATCAGAAGACAACTATATATGCTAGTGGTGCAGACCTCTCGTTTTCTGTGGTTTACCTGCAAAATATTTTGAGCGATAGGCTTAATGTCACTCCAGCTAAGTCAAGTGTGCAATTGCCTAAAAATCAAATAAAACTGCTGATAGACAATAGCGTTTCTAATCCTGAAGGATATGTTTTGAATGTCAATTCAAAGCTCATAGAGGTAAAAGCATCTACTAAGGCGGGTATACTTAACGCTGTTTCTACCCTTGACCAAATATTGCTTGGCGATGTGTGCAACACTAAGAACTGCAAGATTGTAGCAATGACGATAGACGACTATCCACGCTTTGCACGCAGAGCCTTGATGCTAGACCCTGCAAGACACTTTCTTCCTGTTGAAGACGTAAAGAAATATATCGACACAATGATGAGATATAAGTATAATGTTCTTCAGATTCACCTCACTGACGACCAAGGTTGGAGGTTTGAAGTAAAAGGAGAAGAGAGCTTGACAGCACATGGCAAACACTACACACAAGAGCAGTTGAAGGACATTATAAGCTATGCTGAGGAGAGAGGGGTAGAGATTGTTCCCGAGATAGATATACCAGGTCATACCTCTGCATTGTTGTTTGACAAACCACATCTGGGTTGCACATCGAAAGACACTATTGCAATAAAGTTAGGAAAGACTGCCGACAGAATGCTTTGTGCAAGCAATGCAGAGGGCTACGAACTATATAAGAAGATTATTTCTCAGATATCTAGTGTGTTCAAATCGAAGTATATACATCTTGGAGGAGATGAGTCTATCATAGAACAAAACTGGGCAAAGTGTTCAAAGTGTCAAGCTATGATGAAAGAGTTAGGATATTCTAAACCCGAAAAGCTGATGATTCCTTTCTTCGAGAAGATGCTTTCTTATGTCAGAGATAATGGTAAAACACCAATCTTATGGTGCGAGAATGATAATATACGTATGCCTGCCAAGGAGTATCTATTTCCTTATCCTCAAGATGTTGTTCTTGTGACGTGGAGATATGGTCTTACTCCGCTTTGTTTAGATTTAACTTATAAGTCTGGCAATAAGATTTTGATGGCACCAGGAGAGTTTACATACTTTGACTATCCACAGTTGAGGGGAGATTTGCCTGAGTTCAACAACTGGGGTATGCCTGTCACAACCCTAAAACGTTCTTATGAGTTCGACCCTGGATATGGACTTCCGAAGGAAAAACAACAACATATTGACGGAGTTATGGGCACTTTGTGGGGCGAGGCTATACAAAATATAGATCGTGCAAACTATATGACCTATCCGAGAGCCTTTGCTATGATAGAAGCTGGCTGGACTGAAATGGAAAATCGTAGTTGGGAGTCGTTCAAAAAGCGCATATATCCTAACATTCTTCAACTGATGAAGAGGGGAGTTTCTGTTCGTGCTCCTTTCGAGATAGCTAACGAGAAGAAGTAGAAAGACATTTTTTGTTGCTTGTTTGATGAATATTAAACGGCAAACACATATATGTTGGCGACACTGCTTGGCTTTGTTTTGTATAATGCTAAGCGGTGTCGCTTTGCTTTATCTGTTTCCATAGGTGGGTTGTTGTATTTGCTTTCAAATCAAAAGGTTAATAGTGTGTTTTCAAACCATATATGGCTGACTTTTATTTTCTATATAGTTTGCAAGTAGACTGTATATGGTTCATTTCTTGTTTATGCTTACTTCTTGCAGAGGGCAAATAATGGTGGTCTGCCGTTTGTTGTGGTTTATTAAACGGTGTAATGTTTTCTGTTCTTTTACAAATTGATTATTTTCGCAGAAAATAATATTAGGAATGAAGAAGTTAATACTCTTGATGATGGCAATTCTCTTTATTGTGTCTTGCAAAAAAGAGGTTGTGCAACCTAAATCATACATATCTGGCAAGATAGAAAATCTTGGCAACGACACTATATATGCTTATGGAATGGGTGTGGGATATGACAGAATGGACACAATAGTGGCTGTTGGCGGAGAGTTTAAGATTGATTACGAGGCAGACACAACGTGCATAGCTTTGTTAAGTCTTGCAGATAGTGTGCAGATACCTTTGTTTATCGAGAAAGAAGAGCCTGTTTTTGTTAGTGGCAATATGAATGAACCTTGGAAAATACGTGCTGTTGGAGGTGTTAATAACGATGAATACGGTGTGTTTGCTGACACTATATGCGCAATAGACTCTATTTCGGATAGCACAGTGAGGATTAAAGCGGAGGATTTTATAAGTCGTCACCCGCAGTCTATGGTCAATTTGTATCTTCTGCATAAATATTTTGTGTCTAAAGGAATGCCCGATGTGTATAAGGTTAAACTTCTTATTGACGGTATGGCTGGTAATATGCAAGATTGGGACTATTTGGGCAACTTGCGAAAACAGATTTCTGGAATGGAATATCCAGAAGTGGACAGAACAATGCCATACTTCAGTTTTGAGAATGCTGAGGGTAAAAGCTATTCACGATATACTGACGAGCTTTCGGGTAAAGCCTTAGTTTTGACTTTTTGGTCTTCTTGGTCTGACAGTGTGAGAAACTCTGTCAATAATAAGGCGATAAACGAACTATACACAAAATATAAAAACAGCAAGTATCTGTCTTTTATGAGTGTATCAATGGATCTTGATAAAGAAACTTGGAAGAAATATATCAAAAAACACAATATGAAGTGGCTTCAAGTGTTCAATAACGAAGGTTATGAGTCTGAAACAGTGAAGTCTCTAGGCATAAGCAACTTACCTTATAATATATTTATTGACTCTAACGGAACAATAATTGAAAAAGATGTGTCTGTTGGCAATATAAAGAAGTTGTGCGATGAACACGTGAAAGAGCAAAAAAGCAAAGAGAAGAAGAAGTAATACAGGGGTGGTAAAACTAAAACAAAGAGTTTGTGCTAATTAAAATATACGGAGCCGCAGTTCAAGGTATAGATGCTACACTCATCACAATAGAAGTCAATAGCTCTAAAGGGTGTATGTTTTATCTCGTTGGACTACCCGATTCGGCGGTAAAAGAAAGTCATCAAAGAATAATATCGGCATTGCAATACAACGGATATAAGATGCCTACAAGCAATATTATAGTTAATATGGCTCCTGCCGATATAAAGAAAGAGGGGTCAGCATACGATTTGCCGTTGGCTGTGGGACTGTTGGGAGCAAACGAAGTAATATCGTGTGACAAGTTTGGTGACTATATGTTAATGGGAGAGTTAAGTCTTGACGGAAGCATACAACCTATAAAAGGCGCGTTGCCAATAGCTATATTGGCTCGTCAGTTAGGTTTCAAAGGACTTATAGTGCCTAAGCAAAACGCAAGAGAAGCTGCTGTTGTAAATGACCTCGAAGTATATGGAGTAGAAAATATAAAAGAGGTTATTGAGTTCTATGATGACAAACAGAAACTAGAACCTACTCTTGTAAACACCAGAGAAGAGTTTTTCTCGCAACAGTCAGTATTCGACTTTGACTTTGAAGATGTAAAAGGACAAGAGAATGTAAAGAGAGCTTTGGAGGTGGCTGCAGCTGGTGGGCATAATATTATTATGATTGGTGCGCCTGGAAGTGGTAAGTCTATGATGGCAAAAAGACTACCTTCTATTCTTCCCCCTCTATCGTTGGGCGAGAGTTTGGAAACGACCAAAATTCATTCCGTAGCTGGTAAGCTAAATAAAAATTCTTCGCTAATTTCGCAACGACCTTTCAGAGACCCACACCATACTATCTCTCAAGTAGCACTTGTAGGAGGCGGCAGCTTTCCACAACCTGGAGAAATTAGCTTGTCGCATAATGGTGTGCTTTTTCTTGATGAATTGCCTGAGTTTAGCAGAAACGTACTTGAGGTGTTACGTCAGCCCCTTGAAGATAGAAAGATTACTATATCGAGAGTGAAAACAACAATAGACTATCCCGCAAGTTTTATGCTTGTGGCGTCAATGAACCCTTGTCCGTGCGGATATTATAATCACCCAACGAAAGAATGTGTATGCAGTCAGGGGCAAGTTCATAAGTATCTGAATAAGATATCTGGACCGTTGCTAGACAGAATAGATATACAAGTGGAGATAGTTCCAGTACCTTTCGATAAAATATCTGAACAACGAAAAGGTGAGGCAAGCATAAACATCAGAGAAAGAGTAATAAAGGCAAGGCAAATTCAAGAGAAAAGGTTTGCAAATCATGAAGGAGTGTATTGTAATGCACAGATGAATAGCAAGTTGCTTTCGCTTTATGCTGTGCCAGATCAAAAAGGACTTGAACGTCTGAAAAATGCAATGGACAAGCTGAACCTATCTGCAAGAGCTTATGACAGAATATTGAAAGTGGCAAGGACGATAGCGGATTTGGACAACAAAGACAGTATTGAACCGCACCACATAGCAGAGGCTATAAGTTATCGCAACTTAGATCGCGAGAACTGGGTATCTTAATTGCAAACTTTGTGAGTATTATCTAAAGTTTTGCATACAATATCTTATAGATAGTATCTTTGTAGTCTTAAAAGCAGAAATAAATAGAACACATATATTATATGAACAAGAAATTTAAGAGAACAACAGTAACATCGGCACTACCATACGCCAATGGACCCGTGCATATAGGTCACTTGGCTGGTGTGTATGTACCGTCGGACATATATGTCAGATATCTTAGACTGAAGAAAGAAGATGTTTTGTTTATAGGTGGTTCTGATGAACACGGTGTACCTATAACAATCAGGGCGAGAAAAGAGGGAATTACTCCTCAAGATGTAGTAGACAGATACCACAAACTGATAAAAGATTCTTTCCAAGAATTTGGCATTTCATTCGATGTTTATAGTAGAACAACATCTGAAACACATAAGCAATTGGCGTCAGACTTCTTCAAAACACTTTATGAGAAAGGAGAGTTTGTTGAGAAAAGCTCTGAACAATACTACGACGAAGAAGCTAAACAATTCCTTGCTGATAGATATATTGTAGGTGAATGTCCGCATTGTAAAGCTGAAGGTGCTTATGGAGATCAATGTGAGAAGTGCGGAACTTCGCTCTCACCTACAGATTTGTTGAATCCAAAGAGTGCTATAAGTGGAAGCAAACCAATAATGAAAGAAACCAAACACTGGTATCTTCCGCTGGACAAACACGAGGGTTGGCTCAAAGAATGGATATTAGAACAACATAAAGAATGGCGTCCTAACGTGTACGGTCAGTGCAAAAGCTGGCTTGATATGGGACTACAACCACGTGCGGTAAGTAGAGATTTGGATTGGGGAATACCTGTTCCTGTTGAAGGTGCAGAAGGAAAAGTTCTTTATGTGTGGTTTGATGCGCCGATAGGCTATATCTCTAACACGAAGGAGCTACTTCCAAATGACTGGGAGAAATGGTGGAAAGACGAGGAAACACGTCTTATTCACTTCATAGGTAAAGATAACATTGTCTTTCACTGTATAGTTTTCCCTGCTATGCTCAAAGCAGAAGGTAGCTACATACTGCCTGAAAATGTGCCGAGCAATGAGTTCTTAAACCTCGAAGGCGATAAGATTTCGACTTCAAGAAACTGGGCAGTTTGGTTGCACGAATACCTTATTGACTTTCCAAACAAACAAGACGTGTTGCGCTATGTGCTTACAGCTAACGCTCCAGAGACTAAAGACAACGACTTTACATGGAGAGAGTTTCAGGCAAGAAATAATAACGAATTGGTGGCAGTGTATGGCAATTTCGTAAATCGTGCTCTTGTTCTTACAAACAAATACTTCGAAGGCAGAGTGCCAGAAAAGGGCGAACTGACCGACTATGATAAAGAGGTGTTGCAAGAGTTCTCTAATGTGAAAGAGCAATTAGAGAAGCTCCTTGACAACTTCAAATTTAGAGATGCGCAAAAAGAAGCTATGAACTTGGCTCGCATAGGTAACAAATATCTTGCAGACACAGAGCCTTGGAAACTTGCGAAAACAGATATGAGTCGTGTAGCAACTATACTCAACCTCTCACTTCAACTTGTTGCAAATCTTTCAATAGCGTTCGAACCGTTCTTACCTTTTAGCAGTAAGAAGCTAAGGAATATGCTAAACATGAATCAGTTCGAGTGGAATCAGCTTGGCGATATCAATCTTCTTGCTACTGGTCATCAATTAGGAGAGTCTGAATTATTGTTTGAAAAGATTGAAGATGAAGCTATCGACAAGCAAATTCAACGTCTTGAAGACATCAAAAAACAGAACGAAGAGAATAATTATAAGGCTAATCCGATAAGAGAGAATATACAGTTTGACGACTTTTTGAAGTTAGATATTCGTGTAGGAACAGTCCTTGAGTGCGTAAAGGTACCTAAGGCTGACAAGCTGTTGAAGTTTACTATCGAAGACGGCCTAGAAAAACGTACCATTGTTTCGGGCATAGCTAAACACTATTCTCCTGAAGAATTGGTGGGCAAACAAGTATGTTTCATTGCCAATCTACCTCCACGTCCGCTTAAAGGAATAGTAAGTGAGGGTATGATTCTTAGTGCAGAAAACAATGATGGTAGTTTGTCTGTAGTCACAGTAGATAAGCCTGTGAAACCGGGTAGTGAAGTGAAGTAGTCAGAGACTTTCACACTCATCTACTCAGCAAAGTAAATCTTGAAATCAGATTTGTAAGGGCGTGTGTCTTTATTATTAAACTCGTCTTTTCAAATCAAATATAATTGACTTTCAAACTGTATATACTCTACTTTCAAAGTATATACAGTTTGTTAGCAAATTATATATAACTTGGAAAACATATAAAATCCTCTACACACAACAATGACTATTGAGAAGGGGGAACAAACGCTAAAAGAAAAAACGGCTAAAGGTCTGCTTTGGGGTGGACTTAGCAATGTCATCAATCAATTTCTTGGATTGGTGTTTGGCATCTCTATGGGGCGTATCTTAGACACACACGACTATGGAAAGATAGCCATGATAGTTATATTCTCAGCGATAGCCACCAACCTACAAGAGAGTGGTTTTGTTACTGCTTTAATCAATAGGAAAAACGATAAATATGAAGACTACAACTCTGTGTTTTGGTTTAACATAGGGTGTAGTCTTTTTTTATATACCGTTCTGTTTCTTTCTGCTCCGCTTATTTCCGATTTTTATAATGTTCCGGAGCTGACCACGCTTTCCAGAGTTTTTTTCTTGGGCTTTGTTGTTGCTAGTTTTGGGATTGTGCCAAAAGCCATAATGCTAAAGCAGTTGAAAGTACGTCAGAGTGCCATTGTTTTAATATCAAGTCAAGCTGTTTCGGGCATTGTTGGTGTGACTCTTGCTTTGTGTGGACTTTCATATTGGGGACTTGCAGCGCAAACAATGACCTACATCATCGTTTCGGTGGTGCTAAACTGGGTGTTCTCTAGATGGTGTCCAACCTTTAGTTTCAGCTTACAACCTATCAAAGAGATGTTTGGTTTTAGTAGTCGTGTGCTTGTAACTCTCGTGTTTTCAAACATAAACAACCACATATTCTCAATGATTTTGGGCAAAAAATATAGCGATGTGGAGGCGGGAGAATATAGCCAAGCAAACAAATGGAACACTATGGGGACTTCGATAATATCCGGTATGATTGACGGTGTGGCACAACCCATACTTACCACCATATCAGACGATAAGGAAAGACAGCTCAACGCATTCAGAAAGATGTTGCGCTTCACTGCTTTTCTCTCTTTCCCTGCTATGTTAGGTCTTAGCCTCATATCGGAAGAATTTATAGTCATTGCCTTGACAGAGAAGTGGATTGCCAGCGCAGAGATACTTAGAATACTCTGCATTTGGGGAGCTTTTTCTCCTTTGAGTTTCCTCATTTCTCGCCTAATTATTAGTCGTGGCAACTCAAAAGTATTTATGTATAACACTGTGGCAACGGGCATATTACAAACAATCATAGCACTGACCACCTACCGATATGGCATTTCCATAATGGTAAGCGTCTATTCTGCCGTCAATATACTTTGGCTTTTTGTGTGGATAGAGTGTATGAAGCGCGAACTTCCGATACGCACTTTCGATGTGATTAAAGACATATCTCCATACGCTTTGTTATCAGCCGTTTTGTGCGTTGTGGCTCACTTTGTTGCAAACTATATAGAGTTGAATTTCATTTCGTTAATATTCAAGATATCGTTTGTATTTACTTTGTATGTTGGCGGACTATGGTTTGCAAAATCGGTAATATTGCTTGAAAGCATAGAGTTTCTCACTAAAAAGATAAGACGATGCACACGCTGATTATTCCTATGTATTATCCCGAAAAAGACTCTGCTCCACATCGAGGATATATGTTTACAGAGCAGGCAACGGAGCTTGCTAAGGCAGGACATAAGGTGGGACTTTTGTTTGTAGAACAAAGACCTTTGAAGAAGTTCAGCATCGTTCGTTTCTTCAAAGAAAGTCATTATCAGATAAGCGAAACCTCTGATAGTGGCTTCACAACTATGCGCATGCACGCTTGGAACAGTAAGCTGTCTACCAAACTTGGAGCAATGGTTTGGGTGTTGCTTACTATCATTCTTTT
>JAUMWZ010000022.1:10568-13033 GCA_030529405.1 Bacteroides sp.
AATTTGCTTGAGCGTAAAGGCTTTATTGAGTTGGTGGAGGGCTTTGATTTGGCTTTTGGCAGTAAAGAAAATGTAAGTCTTACGATAATAGGCGAGGGCGAGCAGAGGAATGAACTGGAGCAAAAGATTGCTCAACTAAGGAGCAAAGACAGAATAACTCTTTACGGGAAAGCAAGCAGACGAGAGATAACCAATATGCTTGCCGACTATGATGCTTTTGCGCTTGCATCTCGAGCAGAGACATTCGGAATGGTATATGTAGAGGCTTTGTCTGCAGGACTTCCGATATTGGCTACTGACTGTGGGGTTCCACCGAATGTGGTAAACGACATTTGCGGGGTGATGGTACCAAACACACAAGATAAGAGTGCTATATGCAAGGGCTTGAAGAAGATATATGATGAATACGAAAGGTATGACTCTCGTCAGATTAGTGAATATGCTCATAGCCACTTCGATATTTCTAAGACGGCAACACATCTCAATGAGGTGTATAAAAGAACATTAAGTGTATGAAAGTTAAGGTTATAGATATAGCAACAAGTGGTCACAGAGAGGTGTATTACAAACAGATTGCCAATTCTTTTTCCACTATTGGGTGCGAGGTGCAACTGTTTGCACCCGAAGGAGGAGATTTGTCGCCAGATGTTTTATACACTAAACTTGAAGTCATTAAACCCATTTCTGCTAATGGTAAAACTCTGTTTAGCAAGATTATAAATATTATTCGCTCGGAATATGTTAGGATTAAAAATCTTATTCGTATACGCAGAAAAGCTAAGCTAAGTAACACTGACTTTGTGTTTTTTGCTTGTCTTGACGATGTTTTGCCCACACTTTTGCCCGCCTTTATCGTTGGTTTGCTGATGAATTATAGGTGGAGCGGACTGTTAGTACAGTCAGTTTTGCCAAGAAAATCGGTCTTTTCTCCAAACATAAAAAGAGGATTGAGAGCCAAGAAATGCACTTCTGTGTGCGTTTTGAATGAATATTCGGTGGAAGAAATGAGAGAGTATAACGATAATGTTTTTGTTATGCCCGAATTTTCATATATAGCTGACGAATTGAGTATATATGATTTGAAAACTGACTATATACAGTTTGGAAGTCAGCCGTATACGGTTTGTCTGTTAGGCTCTATACACCACAGGAAGGGTATAGATTTGTTGCTTGAAGTGGCAAGAGTGTTGCCTGCAGATAAGTTTCAGTTTGTCGTTGCAGGTAAGTCAAATCTTAGCAGAGAGGAAGAAGAAAATCTGACACTGCAAGCTAATGTGCAGGGAAACGTGGTGCTTAGTTTACATAAGATACCAGATGAATACACGTTTAATTCGTTGATATACAAGAGTGATGTTGTTTTTGCAGTATACAAAGACTTCTATGGAAGCAGCAACCTGCTCACTAAGGCGGCACAGATGAAAAAGCCCGTTGTGGTGGCAAAGGGTCATTGCATGGGGCGTAGGGTAGAGATGTTTGACACTGGTATAGCAATAGAGTCAGACGATGTGAATGCTTGTGCCGATGCTATCACATATCTTTGTGAGGGTGAGAAGATAAGCAATGTTTGCTTTGAGGAGTATGCTCAAAAGCACAGCATAAGTCAGTTGGAACTTTGTTTGCAAGCGGTTATAAAGGAAGGGTAGTATGAAAGTGATGTTTGTTTTTGGCGGTATGCCACACTATCTTGATGCACTGCTGCGCAAGATAACCGATAGGGGGGTGGAGGTGGTTGTTGTAATGCCACAAAAACGAGGTGCCACAATAGGCAAGGGTGTTAAGACTGTCGAGGCAAATGGCTATGAAGTGGTATTTGCAGAGGAGAGAAAGTCGGTCTATGGTAAGAAGAAAATATGCAGACTTGACAGAATAATCAACGACGAAAAGCCTAATATTCTTGTCGTTGGCTGGCCATATATGTTGCAGTTAGTCTTTGACTGTTCCATCAGAAAAGCATTGAAGAACAACTGTACAAAGTTGGTTGTTCGCGAGATACCTTTTCAAACTCCACCTTATGGAAGAATAAGACAGTATTTCAATAAGTATCCTATGCGCGATGAAGATATGCGTCTTTTGAGCAAAGGAAGTCTTTTCTTCTTGAAACAGTGGGTGCTGTCAAAGTTGCGTAAACGTATATATAAACTTGCAGATGCTACGCTGAACTATTCAACAAGTGCATACGAAATTTTGCCCTCTTATGGAGTAAATGCAAACGATATATATGTGACTTTTAATTCAAGTATAACTGACGAATTGACTAAATATAAATTAGAAATAAACCAAGAAGAGTTTGCAAACAAGGGTGAGTATAAAGAAATTATACATATAGGCAGGCTTGTGCGCTGGAAAAGGGTTGATTTGCTCTTAGAGGCTGTTGCACGGCTGAAAGACAAACACACAAACTGCAGGCTAACGATTATTGGCGATGGTCCGGAACTTGAACACTTGAAAGAGCAAGCTAAGTCGCT
>JAUMWZ010000022.1:13133-16339 GCA_030529405.1 Bacteroides sp.
AAAGAAAGTGGTAGAATTATACGAGAAGAAATAAATATAGATACGGTGGCAGATAAATATGTCCGTGCTTTCAATGATATACTAAACAAAAACAAGGCATAGATGAAAGTACTAATAGTCAATACTTCTGAACGGACTGGTGGTGCGGCAGTTGCGGCAAGACGCTTAATGGAGGCACTGAAGAATAACGGTGTCAAGGCTAAAATGCTTGTTAGAGATAAGACCACAGAAAATATAAATGTGGTGCAACAACCTAATGCTTTTCTTAGAAAATGGAATTTCCTAAGAGAAAGACTGTCTATCTTTCTTCGAAACGGCTTTAATCGTGAACATCTGTTTGATGTTAGCATAGCCAATACGGGACAAGATATTACATCTCTGCCAGAGTTTGACGAGGCAAAAGTTATACACATTCATTGGACAAACCAAGGTATGTTGTCTGTAAAAGATATTGAGAAAATTCTCAAAAGTGGTAAGCGTGTGGTGTGGACTATGCACGATATGTGGGCATTCACAGGTATATGTCACTACACAGGAAGCTGTGATAAGTATAAAACTGAGTGCGGTCAGTGTCCACAGATATTTAGCAATAGAAACAAAGACTTATCGACAAAGATTTTCAGAAAGAAGAAAAAAGCCTATGAATACTCTCGCATTACTTTTGTTGGCTGTAGCAATTGGATAGCAGATAAAGCAAAGCAAAGCCAAATTGTATATAACCACCGTGTAGTTCATATACCAAATGCAATCAATGTAAATACATTTTGCATGAAAAGTAAATACGATTCGCGAATCAAGTTAGGACTACCTGTGGATAAGAAACTTATACTCTTTGCGTCAATGAAGGTTACAGACAAGCGAAAAGGAGCTAATCACATAGTCGAGGCTTGTGAGATTATACGCAGGAAATACTCGGATAAGGTAGAAGACATAGCTCTTGTGGTTTTTGGAAAACAATCGGAAGAACTTAAAGCGCAGATACATTTGCCGGTATATAGCCTTCCTTTTATTAGTAACGAAAAAGAAATTGCAGATATTTACTGCTCTGCTGATGTGTTTGTAATACCCTCTTTGCAAGAAAACCTACCTAATATGGTTATGGAATCAATGTCGTGTGGAACGCCGTGTGTAGGTTTCAATGTCGGAGGAATACCTGAGATGATTGACCACCTAAGGAATGGTTACGTGGCAGAATATATGAGTAGTCAGGATATTGCAGAAGGGATAATCTGGACAATGTATAATGACAATTATGAGGAAATATCTTCTTCGGCACGAAGTAAAGTGCTTTCTACATATTCGGAAAGCATAGTTGCCAGACAGTATATAGATGTTTATAACAGCGTAGGATTACGAGATGTGTATGATAGCAGAAGAACCTCTTTTTAGTGTAATAACAGTTACGTTCAATGCTGAAGATACTGTGGAGAGAACTATACGTAGTGTCGCAAGTCAGTCGTATAGAAACATTGAGCATATTGTTATTGATGGACTTTCAAAGGACACTACAATGCAGATAGTGGGTAAGTATGCCGACTGCATAGACGTAGTTGTGTCAGAGAAAGACGGAGGTATATATGATGCGATGAACAAGGGCATAAAGCTAGCTAAGGGTACTTACTTGTGCTTTATGAATGCAGGAGATGTGTTTCATAATGAAGATGTTTTGAAAGAAATATCGTTACAGATTGGTGGAGAAAGACCTGATGTTATCTACGGAGAAACCACTATTGTGGACAACAATAATGAGTTTTTGTGTATGAGGCGACTTAAATCTCCGAGCAAACTAAGCTGGAAAAGTTTCAAAAAGGGTATGCTAGTGTGTCATCAATCGTTCTTTGCTAAGCGGGAGATAGCAGGTTTTTACGACATAGGCTATCGCTATTCTGCCGACTTTGATTGGTGTGTTAGGGTGCTAAAGAAGTCTGCACACATTCACAACACTAATATTGTGATAACAAACTATCTTTCCGAAGGGGTTACAACAAACAACCGTTGGAAGTCACTCAAAGAGCGTTTCAAAATAATGTGTAATCATTATGGTTTTTTATCTACCTTATTTTACCACATATATTTCTTTGTCAGACTTCCATTTCAAAAGATTTTTCCAAGAACATAGATAAAATTTCAGTGATAGTGTATTGTCTTTCAAAGACAGAGTGCTATATACTGTTTTTCAGCATCATATATAATGGGTTTGCAAACTATATATAGATGAGATGCAAACGGTATATATTTTATATGTAGACTATATATAACTGACTTGTAAACTGTATATAGCTTACAAGCCAGTCTATCTTGTTTTATCCGTGTTTTGAGGGTAATTTGTTTGTAATTAGTGCTTCATCTGTGTTTTATGCCTGCATAAACAAGTCGTCAAAAGTCTTGAACTTGTCTAGCGATATGGTTTCATTTTTGTCGTAACTCCAATATATAGACAGGTTGTTATACATAGATGCAACGAGCGAGAAAGTACTCTTTACCCCCATAATATAGTCGCAAACAGACAAAGCATATAGGTCTTCAATCTCGTTTCCGTTTGTAAACTCCACATCTATGCCTGTTTCTCTTCGGTATTTCTTTATGTCAAGCTTCTTGTCGTTGGTGCAAATGAAAACCACCACACGTTTGTCGGGAAACAAAGCCACGAATTCTTTTATCCAACGTATATACACATCGTCGCCAAAGAAAAGAGCACCGTTGCTCCAAGTGGCATAATCTCCTCTCCTAATGTGTAATCCAAGAGCTATGTCGTGTCCTTCTTTTCTCTCTGCAATGTATGGCTTTATCCTCCTGAGAAACTTATCTTTTATTGCAAACTTGCTTTTAATTTCTTCCTTACGCTTTATGAAAAGGTCTGGAAATCTGCATTCCCACCCATCTATAACTATATCCTTTTTCTTTCTTAATCGGTCAATAAACTCCGCCGTCATATCCTCTCTGCAGTCTATGCAACGATAGTCTATAAGTCCTAGTTTAAGCATCAGTTTGGCATATAAGTATGTAAAAGGTGTGTGTCTTTTTTGGTTGCACAGAGAAAAATATCTGTACTTATATGCAAATCGCATAGATACGGCATTGACATTATTCTCTCTTGCCCACGCATATATATGCGCATACTGTAAGATGTTGTTACACATCTGACCATATCCCTTTACATAAATCATAAAGTCAAACTTTTAGTTGTTTATATTGTTGTCTGTTAC
>JAUMWZ010000241.1 GCA_030529405.1 Bacteroides sp.
CATAGTTTTTTTCATAGCAAAGCAGTTCCAGATAAAAGCTAAATCGGTATTGCTCAATCCTATTTTGATTTCAATAGCAATAATAATTGCTTTCTTAAAGCTAACAAATATATCATACGAGACATACAATGAGAGTGGTCAGCTAATAGAGTTTTGGCTAAAACCTGCAGTTGTTGCACTCGGAGTACCCTTATATTTACAGTTAGAGGCTATAAAGAAACAGATTATTCCGATAATGCTTTCGCAACTTGCGGGCTGTATTTCGGGAATAATCTCTGTTGTCTTGATAGCAAAATATATGGGTGCATCGGAGGAAGTTATACTTTCCATAACAGCCAAATCGGTTACAACTCCGATAGCCATGGAGGTTACTAACACCATTGGCGGAGTACCATCTCTGACGGCAACAGTGGTTGTTTTCGTCGGACTTCTTGGTGCTGTGTGCGGATTCAAAACATTGCAAGTAACAAGGGTAAACACACCCATTGCGCAAGGGCTATCTATGGGAACAGCAGCCCATGCAGTAGGCACATCTACTGCAATGGAAGTAAGCAGCGAACATGGTGCATACGCCAGCCTAGGTCTAACGATAAACGGAATACTTACTGCAATGTTAGCACCAACGCTATTAAAGTTGATGGGAATACTGTAATACACTGCCCTCGGAAACTGTATATAATTTGCAAATCAGCTATATACAGTTTAGGCATAAACTATATATAATCAAAAACTAAATGATATACAGATGAGAAACCGACACAAAAAGGCTATCTCATCAAACATCTGACAAACGAAATAAATATGATAGACTTTAAGGACATAACCGTAGACGACAAAGAGGTTATACAAGGCTACACGCTAAACAGCGAATACAGAAATTGCGACTTTTCTTTCTCTAACCTATGCAGTTGGCGACTACTGTATAAAACACAGTATGCCACATACAAAGACCACCTCATCATCAGATTTTGGAATGGCAACACACTCTCATATCTCTATCCGATAGGAAACGGAAACACAAAAGAAGTCATTGAAGACATGATGCAAGACGCTAAGCAACAAGGTCAAGCGTTCAGTATGAAAGGAGTATGCACAAGCATAGTGCCAAAAATTAAGGAAATGTTTCCAGACAGAGTAACCTTTGAAGGCGACAGGGACTATTCTGACTACATATATCTACGCGAAAACCTAGCAAACCTTACGGGCAAGAAGTATCAGTCAAAGAGAAACCACATCAACAAGTTTAAGAACACATACACAAGCTATGAGTATCTACCACTAACAGCAGATAAGATTGCAGACTGCATAAAGTTAGAAGCCGAGTGGTGTAAGGCGAAAAACTGTGACGAGATAAAAGATGCTGCAAACGAACGAATGGCACTGACATTTGCGCTAAACAACTTCGAGAAGATAGGACTTAGCGGTGGAGTTCTGTATGTAAACGGTCAAATAGTTGCTTTCACTTTCGGTATGCCGATAAGCAACACCACTTTCGGGGTAAACGTAGAAAAGGCAAACACTGATATAGACGGAGCCTATGCAGTGATAAACAATGAGTTTGCAAAGAGAATACCTGAACAATATCAGTACATAAACAGAGAAGAAGACTTAGGTATAGAGGG
>JAUMWZ010000023.1:0-14086 GCA_030529405.1 Bacteroides sp.
TGTAATAGCTTTATTTCTTAGCTATACACTTCTAATATCTTTACCTTACTGCTTATAGGTGTGATATTAACTTCTTGTGTTGATGCTGGCAATAATATTGTTTCGCCTTTTGAAAGCTTTACTTCGTTGCCCTCGTTGTCTGTCACATCACATTCTCCGTCTATACATATTAGTATCACAAAAGAGTCAAGTTCCGAATAATCGCAGTTTATTGGCTCGTTCATGTCGTATACAGAGGTGGTGAAGTGAGTACAGCTGACAATCTCAACAGGTTCGTTTTCTGCCACATCATATTCAACCTTTAGGTCGTCTCTTCTTTCAAAGTCGATAGCTTCTTTTGATTGTTCTGTGTGTAGTTCTCTCTTTTTGCCCTGAGCATCTACTCTGTCGTAGTCGTATATTCTGTATGTAACGTCAGATGTTTCTTGAATTTCAACAATAAATGCACCTGCTCCGATGGCATGTACTGTTCCTGCAGGGATAAAGAATACATCTCCTGCTTTTGCATCAAAGGCTTGTAGTGTGCTTGCTAAGGTGTTTTTATATACATGGTCTTTATATTCTTTTGCAGATAGTGTTTCCTTAAATCCTGCATATATCTTGGTTCCTTTGTCGGCAGAGGCTACATACCACATCTCTGTTTTACCAAATGAGTTATGTCTTTTCTTAGCCAGCTCATCGTTAGGGTGCACTTGCACCGAAAGGTCTTGTTGTGCATCAATAAATTTGATTAGCAGTGGAAAGGTATCTCCAAAGCATTTGTAGTTTGATTCTCCTACAAGTTCTTCTTTATACTTCCTTATCAGCTCTCTTACTGTACTGCCTTTTTCTTCTCCATTGACCACCACTGTCTCGTTGTTTTCAAGACATGAAATTTCCCAACTTTCACCGATTTGTTTCTCATCGGTCTTTATTTGCTTAAAAGCTGCAATCTTTTCTCCTCCCCAAATAGTAGGTTTAAGTATTGGACTGAATTTTAACGGATACATTTTTGTTTATCTGTTGTTTTTATATGTTTTTGTTTTGTTAGGTCTGTTGTTGTTTTCTAACTGTCGGCAAACATATATCATTTTTTTATAATAATAGCAATTATGCCTTACTTATTATTGTTGCCGATGCAGATTGTATATAGCTTGTAAGTCAGCTATATATAATTTGCAAGTTGGTTATATATGGTTTGCAAGTCATCTGTATATGGTTTGCAGATGGTGTTTGTAGTGTCTTGATTGTCAATCTTATGAGTTTGTGTGTTTGTTCACTATCTCAATGAGTTGTTCTATGCTTGTTGCTCGCTCTGACGGTTGTTTACCAAATGACACTGTGAACAGATATTTACTACCGTTTGTATGTGCCTCTTCTGCGTGTATGTGTAGGTTTTCGTCTGCGTTGTCAGTGCTTTCCACTCCGTTTCTTATCAATGCTTTTATTGCCATATAATATGCTTTCCCTTCTCCGCTTATTCTTGCCTTGTGTGTGCAGTTTGCATTAACTTTGTAAGTACCGCTACTGTTGTCGAAGAACATACCTTTATTGTCGAAAAACTGTTCTAAGCTACCGTCTAAGGCAAGGTCTTCTGGTGTGCCAACAATCAGTGGGTGGTCGCGCTTTAATAGCCAAACCTTGTCGGCAATCTGAAGAGATAGTTCCAAATCGTGGGTACTCATAAATACAGTCTTACCTTCTTGCCTGCTCAAACGACTAAGCAACTGCATCACTTCTATCTTGCTTGGATAGTCAAGAAAGGCTGTCGGTTCGTCAAGGAATATAATCTGTGTTTCTTGTGCAAGTGCTTTGGCAATCATAACCTTTTGTCGTTCGCCGTCGCTTAGTGTATGAATCATACGTCCTCTGAGGTGGTCTATGCCTACTAGTGTGATAGCTTTGTCGATAATTTGTTTATCGCCTTTCTTTACTATTCCCCAAAAACCGGTGTATGGACTTCTGCCTATTGCAACCATTTCTTCTATGGTCATATTTTTGAGGTTGCACTTCTCGGTCAGCACCACAGACAGTTTTCGTGCCAAAGAGTTGTTTGTGTGTTGTTCAATGTGCTTGCCTTCGATGATAATATCTCCTGAAATCTTGCGTATAAAGCCCGCAATGGTGTGCAGAAGTGTAGATTTTCCTGCTCCGTTGGCTCCTAACAAGCAGGTCAGCTCTCCTCTGTATATCTTGGCATCAATATCTTTGGCAACCACGTGTGTGCTTGTCTTGCCCCTATATCCAGTATTTACTGATTTTAGTTCTATTGATACCTCTTTTTTCATTATATATGGTTTAGTTTTAATTTATATATAGTCTTGTTTCAAGTGATATATCGTTTGCAAGTTGGTTGTATATGGTTTGTAATGGTGTTGTTGTTCTATTCTGCAATCTCTCCTTTTCGTCTGCCAAACAACACTGATATAACTATCGGTGCACCAATAAGTGCCGTTACAGAATTGATAGGCAATGCACCTTCAAATCCAGGCATACGGGCAATCAAATTGCACACCAAAGCCATGGCGGCACCTATTAGCAAAGATGCTGGCATAAGTGTCTTATGGTCGGAGGTGCGAAACACTGTGCGCGAAAGATGAGGCACTGCGAGCCCAAGAAATATTATTGGCCCGCAATATGCAGTAACTATTGCCACCAACATACCTGCCGATGTGATGACAAAAAGCCTTGCACGCTTTATGTTTAGTCCTAAACTTCGGGCGTAACTGTCGCCAAGAAGAAGCAAATTGAGGGTTTTTATTAAGAGAAATGATAATGGAATAAGCACAAGCATACTAACAACAAAAGGCATAAGCTGTTCGGTTGATACACGAGAGAAACTGCCTAAGCCCCAAATGACGTATGCTTTTATGTCTTCTTCTACACTGAAAAACTTCAAAACACCTATCACGGCATTAGAGATATAGCCTATCATAACTCCAATAATAAGTAGGGTTACGTTTCCTTTAACCTTTTGCGAAACAAAGGCAATGAGTGTCATAACCGCCATTGCTCCACCAATTGCAGATGTGGTAAGTGCTAGTTCGCCGATAACACCCATTTTACTGAGTGCAACACCACCTATACTGCCCGACAAAAGAACGACAAAAGCCACGCCAAGGCTAGCTCCTGAACTTATACCTAATACTGACGGACCAGCCAAAGGATTGCGAAATACGGTCTGCATTTGTAGTCCGCTGATGGCTAAACCAGCACCAGCCAGCAGGGCAGTGATAGTTTGCGGAAGTCGTGACTTTAGTATTATGTTTTGCCAAATAACGTTGTCTGCCTCATTGCCAATACATACATTCCACACTTGCTCAATAGGGATACTAACAGAACCGAGTATTAGGTTGAGGAAAAATAATAGCAATATGGCTATTAGTAGTATTCCCATTGTGAGTATTTTGTTGGCTTTTCCCATCTTCGTTGTCTTTTGTTTGGCTTTATTTCATCAATTCATAGAACGTAGGCTCATAATCAGGCAGAAGTTCGGGGTGGAACACCTTGATGAAATCTTTCAACAACAAGTCCGGACGTGTAGGCATATTTTCGTAGTAGGCACGCTCTTTCAAGTTGCAATATATTAAGCCCTTGTTCTTGAAAGCATCAAAGTCTGTGTATCTGCTGTCCATTTCTTTGAGTGCATCGTAAGAAAACTTTCCGTCGTAACTGTTAAGCAGTCGCCAGTAGTTGCACTTTGCTGCCTTGCTATACACTGTTTCAAAATCAAGTGTAACCCCCCCAGTGTTGTCGTCGTCTTTTAAG
Source organism: Bacteroides sp. (assembly GCA_030529405.1). Taxonomy (GTDB): domain Bacteria; phylum Bacteroidota; class Bacteroidia; order Bacteroidales; family Bacteroidaceae; genus JAUMWZ01. Next base: position 3,748 of record JAUMWZ010000023.1, read on the forward strand.
AAATAGTCTGCACCTGCATCACGAAATAGCTGTGCAAGAAAGCTCTTTCCGCCCACAGCATACCAGTTTCCGCCCTTCAAATCTCCACTAAACACGGTAGGTCTTTTATCAACCTTGCTCGTAATCTCTCTTAGTTTGCTGTATTCTTGTTCTATGTTGTCAAACGTTTTGTTTGATTTTTCTTCTGTTCCCGTAAGCATTCCCACAAATTTTATCCATTCTGCCTGTGCCAAAGGAGTACTCTCTTTGTATCCAAGATGAGGAATTAGCGGTATGCCAACGTCTTTTATAGCGTCATAGCCTCCACGTTTGAATGGAGAGATAAGTATCACGTCGGGGTTGATAGCCATTATTACCTCGCTGTCGAAATTGCCCTCTATACCTATTTTATATATCTGCTTGTTCTTTATTCTTAACTTTACGTCTTCGTTGAATAGATGTCTGGTGCTGGTTATGCCTACAACCTTGTCTAGCTCGTTTATTGTGATGAAGTTAGACAGTTGAAGAGTTGTCATACACACAACCTTATTTATCGGTATGTCTATCTCTTTGTGGTCTTTCAGCTCTTCTGTTTTAGCATATTTATCTCTGTTTGCCACGAACACAAACTTATATACCTCCGCCTTGCCTTCTTCTTTCTGCGGGTCTTCAATCTCTACAACGTATGCTCCAGCAATGTTTTCTACTCTGAAACCCTTAGCGTGCCTGACGGTTATCTCTTTAGTGTCTTGCCCCTTATTGATATTCTCTGAATTGCCACTGTCAGCTTTCTTGCCGTTGCAAGAAGTCACTGCTACCGCCAAAGCAAAGGTCAGAAAAAGTCTGTATATATAATGTTTTTGTTGTTTCATGTGTTGGTCTGCAAATTCTGTTATACTCAAAAAACGTTAGCAAAAATAATGTTTTAGTTTGAGTAAACAATCTATTGACGATTAAGTATTCGTTTGCCTGTAAACATGTGGCTTTGCCTTTGTCTGTAAAGCATATTTTGAGCGTTTACAAACCATATACAGTTTGCAAGTAAATTGTATATGGTTTGCAAGTAAAGTATATATAATTGAAAAACAAACTGTGTATGGTTTGCAAATGGGGTGTGAAAATAGCCGTCCTTGTTTGGTGTGTTAATGAAAATAATACTTGTATATGTGAAAACTTGACACACAAAATAAGCTGTGAATTATATTATTGTATATCTTTGCATTTACTTTGCAATTCGTATGTAAATAAATAAAACAGATACAATATAAAAGCATGGCACAAGAAGACGTATTTAAGAAATTAGTTTCACACTGTAAAGAGTATGGATTTGTTTTCCCTTCAAGCGATATCTATGACGGACTTGGAGCGGTGTATGACTATGGACAGATGGGCGTGGAACTAAAGAATAATATAAAGAAATACTGGTGGGATAGCATGGTGCTACTTCACGAAAATATTGTAGGTATAGACTCTGCAATCTTTATGCACCCTACTATTTGGAAGGCATCAGGACACGTTGATGCTTTCAATGACCCTTTGATTGATAACAAAGATTCTAAGAAAAGATATAGAGCCGATGTACTTATTGAAGACCAACTAAATAAGTATGACGAGAAAATAGAGAAAGAAGTAGCCAAAGCAGAAAAACGATTCAAAGAAGCATTCAATAGAGAACAATTCTGCACCACTAATGCACGCGTTTTGGAATATAAAGCAAAGAAAGATGCACTGCTTGAAAGATTCTCGAAAGCTCTTAATGATAATAACCTTGACGAACTAAGACAGATAATCGTAGATGAAGAAATTGTTTGTCCAATATCTGGAACAAGAAACTGGACTGAAGTAAGACAGTTCAATTTGATGTTTTCAACAGAAATGGGTTCTACTTCAGATGGAGCAATGAAGATATATCTTCGCCCAGAAACAGCACAAGGAATATTCGTAAACTATATGAACGTGCAAAAGACAGGACGTATGAAAGTGCCTTTCGGTATTGCACAAATAGGAAAAGCATTCCGTAACGAAATCGTGGCAAGACAGTTCATCTTCCGTATGAGAGAGTTTGAACAAATGGAAATGCAATTCTTCGTTAAGCCAGGAACTGAATTAGACTGGTTTGCAAAGTGGAAAGAAACAAGACTTAAATGGCATAAAGCTCTTGGCTTTGGCGATAACAGTTACCGCTATCACGACCATGAAAAACTTGCACACTATGCTAATGCTGCAACAGATATAGAGTTCCTTATGCCGTTCGGATTTAAGGAAGTGGAAGGAATACATTCACGCACAGACTTTGACTTATCTCAACATGAAAAGTATTCAGGTAAGAATATCAAGTATTTTGACCCTGAATTGAACGAATCTTATATACCGTATGTGATTGAAACATCAATAGGTGTAGACAGAATGTTCTTAAGTATCATGAGTGCAGCATATACTGAAGAAACACTTGAAGGAGGAGAAACAAGAGTAGTATTAAAACTTCCTGCAGCACTTGCACCAGTTAAGCTGGCAGTAATGCCTCTTGTCAAGAAAGACGGACTACCAGAAAAAGCAAGAGAGATAATAAAAGACTTGAAATATCAGTTCAATTGCCAATATGATGAGAAAGACAGTATCGGAAAACGTTATCGCAGACAAGATGCAATAGGTACTCCTTACTGTATAACAATAGACCACCAAACTCTTGAAGATGGTTGCGTGACACTTAGAGATAGAGACTCAATGAAGCAAGAGAGAGTGGAAATAAGCAAACTTAAAGAAATAATTACAGACAGAGTGAGCATCACTTCGCTGTTGAGAAAAATAGAAGAATAAACTGCTTATGAAGACATTGAGAAAATTATTAGCATACACAATGGCAACGGTAGTAATCGTTTTGTCATCGTGTGGTGAAGATGACCCATTTGAAAAATACAGAGATTGGAAAGCAGAGAACGAAGCTTTCATGCAAAAACTGGAAGAACAGTATAAAAAGGAAGGTGGAGCTGGAAGTCTGAAAAGAATAAAGTCGGACAATTATCCAAAATACCCCATCTATTATAAAGTTGTTGAAGAGAAAGCAACAGACTATTCTAACCCTAAGTATACTGACTTTGTGAGAGTGTTCTATAAAGGAACCGACATACACAATAAGTTTTTTGACGGAAACTTCAAAGGAAAGAATCCTATTGTGGGAAACTCTGACGTGAACAATGGGGATAGCAGAAGCAGTGTCTTCCAATTAAATGAACTTATAGTAGGTTGGAAAGAGGTGTTGAGTAAGATGAAAAAGGGCGACAGGTGGATTATATATGTACCTTGGCAATACGGATATGGCTCTCAAATAACAGAGAATGTTCAACCTTTTTCTACTCTAATTTTCGATATTACATTGATAGACTTTAATAGTAAGAAAGATAAACTATAGCAAGTCTGTTCTCATTATAGAGCTGGTGGAATAATATTCTACCAGCTTTCCTTTTAATAATCAGTAATATATAAATAAAGATGAAAAGCTTTTCCGTAAAGAACTATCTTAATACTATATTAGCGTTGGCGGCAAACATATCATTACTTTTCGTGATGTATTCTGTTTGTAAGGTTATATTTTTATTGATAAATCTGCGATTCTTTCCTGATTTGACTTTTGGACACACTATCCACCTTTTGAAAGCTGGTATTGTCTTCGATACAGTTTCTATATTATATACAAATGGATTGTATATAGTTCTCTTCTTGTTTCCCTATCATTTGAAAGACAACCGTATATACTTTGGAATACTGAAATATTTATATCTGGTGGTCAATGCAATAGCTATAGTAGCAAACTTTGCTGACACGGCATATTTCCCATACACAACTAAGCGCACATCTTTTACTGTTTTCGAACAATTTACAGGAGAGGATAACCTTGCAGGTATAATAAGTTCGGAGGCACTTAATTATTGGTACTTGGTTGTGATATTTATTGTTATGGTTTGGCTGTTATATAAATTATACCGTCAGCCTAAACTTGAAACAGCTACAGAGAGCAAACCTTTCTACTACATATCTCGCATTGTGACCTTGGCTTTAGTAGCACCTATCTCTATAATCTTAATACGTGGTGGTGCATCTGCAGATACTCGTCCGATGACAGTAAGTAATGCTAACGAGTATGTTAAGAAGCCTCGAGAAACATCTATAGTATTGAATACAACCTTTACGATATTAAGAACAATCAACCGTAAAGCATACATCACTCCACACTACTATTCAAGTAGGGAGGAATTAGAGAAAATCTACACTCCTGTTCATATACCGACAGATACCGTACAGTTTAAGAATAAGAATGTGGTTATGCTCATTCTTGAGAGCTTTGGTAAAGAATATTGGGGCTTTTACAATAAGGGTAGAATTGTAGATGGAGAAGAATATAAAGGATATACAACGTTTATGGACTCATTGGCTAACGAGAGTTTGACCTTCAAATATTCATTTGCCAACGGAATAGCAAGTATTGACGGTATGCCTTCTAATATCTCCAGCATACCAATGCTTGTAGAACACTTTTTCAAAACAACCGCATCTTTGAACAGTGTGTCAAGTGCTGTGAAATGTCTTAGTGAAGAAAAAGGATATTATAGCGCGTTCTTTCACGGGGCGCAAAAGCACTCTATGGGCTTTATGGCTTTTTCTCGTGCGGCAGGATTCAACGACTATTTCAGCCGAGATGATTATAATAACGATGCAGACTTTGATGGGTGTTGGGGTATTTGGGACGGTAAATTTCTTCCATATGTTGTTGATAAGATAAACACATTCAAAGAACCTTTCTTTGCAGGTCTGTTTACACTAAGCTCACACCACCCTTTCAGCATACCTAAAGAGTATAAAGACAAATACACAGATGGTAAGATTCCTATCCACAACACTGTGAGATATTCTGACGATGCACTTAGAGCTTTCTTCGAAAAAGCTAAGAAAGAGCCTTGGTTTAAGAACACTCTGTTTGTCATCACAGCCGACCACACTAATGCTGTCTATATAAAAGATTTTCATTCTGATACTAACAGATTTGCTGTCCCTGTTATATTCTACACTCCAGACGGTAGCCTTAAAGGGTACAGAGATGATATTATAGCGGCACAGATAGACATAATGCCTTCTATATTAGGATACTTAGGGTATGATAAGCCTTATTTTGCTTTTGGTCAAGACTTGTTCAACACAAAACCTGAGGACACTTATGCGTTCAACTATCTGAACGGCACGTTCCAACTAATAAAGGGCGACTATCTGCTTCAGTTTGCTGATGACAAAGTAAAAGCTATGTATAAGTATAAGACAGACGTTCTTTTGCAAGAAAACCTTGTTGGTCAGGTGCCAGAACAAGCAGAAATGGAACGCTTGATGAAAGCTATCATACAACAATATATTGACAGAATAAACACTGACAGACTTACCGTAAAAGGTTAGATAAGGACTTTTTTAGCATAAAAGATTATAACCTGCACCACCTTTGATAACACTTGTGTGCTTGGCTAAACTTTGTATGCAAAATAGCACATTACAACTTGAAAGCAAACTGTATATAGCTTGCAAATCAAGTAAATATAGTTTAGAAATCAACTGTATATAGTTTCGAAGCAGAGTAAGTACAGTTGGTTTTCCCACTTAGATGATATTGAGAGATAGAAGAATACGAATATAGATGAAGATGAATGTACACCCACCACTTATAAGCATTATTGTTCCAGTATACAATATGGAGATATACTTACGAAAGTGCATAGATTCCATTTTGTGTCAGACATATAAGAACATAGAACTTATACTTGTAGATGACGGCTCTACTGACAGCTCGCCCAAGATATGCGATGAATATGCCACACTTGATGATAGAGTGAGGGTCATTCATAAAAGCAATACGGGGCAAGCAGATAGCAGAAACAGGGGGATAAACATTGCTAAGGGAGAATATATAGGCTTTGTTGATAGTGACGATTGGATAGATGCCGATATGTACGAAGTGCTATACAACACTATTGTAGAGACTGGAGCTGACATCTCTATTTGCGGTACATACTATGAGTATAAGAACAGAGTGGAAGTTATATATGACTGTGGTAGAACATATGTATATGACAATAAAGAAGCTGTAAGGTCTGTCTACCTAGACAGCAACATAAAAAGTTATTCATGTGATAAGCTGTTTAAGAGAGAGATTATAGCAAACGACTATCCAGATATAAGATATTTTGAAGACTTAAGCGTCTTGATAAAGTGGATAGCTAATGCTAACAAGATTGTTGTAGTTGGCAAAGCTAAGTATCATTATAGACAGAGGTTGGGAAGTATATGTACTACACAGAGCAACAGAAATTTCTTTGGCTTTTGGGTAGGGCTATTCAACATCTTTTTGTTTGTTCGTGAGCAGGGAGTTTTTTCTTCTGATGAAAGAGAAATGTATTTGCGTTTGCTTAGAAAGACTATATCTGTGTCTAAAGATATAGCAAGAGTAACCGACAGCAAAAGAGCATACGCACACTATAACTACATGATTACTTCGTTGAAAGAGAAAGGTGCGTTGCGAAGTGAATATCTCGGAACATCTAAACGAATAAACCTTATGATACTAGAAAAAGCTCCTATGTTTTTCTTTTATATGTATAAGGTCGTGAAAAAACTACACTTTGCTTACAAAAGAATATTCACAAAAAAACGAGTGTACTATGCATAATATAGGATTTGTATATACTGTTTTCCCGTTAGGTGGAGCAGAAAGGTCTTTACAGAACTTAGCTCCAGAGCTGACTAAGTTGGGATACAAGGTTTTTGTATTTACTTCAGGGGTCAGAGAAGATTTGTTTACCACAGAAACAAAGCAGTATATTACTATAGTAAAGATAGACTCGAAGAAAGGCTGTGATAAATGTGCTGAAATAATAAAGAAAGCACAAGAAAAATGTATAGAGTTGATGCTGTTTTCAGATAGTTCTCCTATCATATATAAAGAGCAAATATATTTAGCTAAAGCATTGCCTTGTCCTACAATATTCGTAAATCACGGGAAAATATTCTGGGAGATAACCGATAGAATAGAGAGTATCAAGGAAAAGAGAAGTAGAACCAAGTCTATATTAAAGAAGTTGAGATATTCAGCTCTTCTTTACCTGTATGAGAACTTTAGATATTGCCGTTTCTATAAGGTTAGAAGAAAGTATAAAGCACTTGTTGAAGCAAACGAAAAGTATGTAGTTCTTTGCGATGAATATATGAGTGATATGCTAGAAACGGTAAATGTCGATAGCCGTAAAGTTCTTGCTATTCCTAACGGAATGCCTGAACCTCCGATGCAGTATAGCATGGACAAGGAGAAGGTAGTTATCTATGTGGGCAGACTTACTCGTAATGACAAACGTGTAGATAGGTTACTTTATGTGTATGATAAGATACATTCCGACTTCCCTGAATGGAAACTGAAGATTGTTGGTGATGGGCCAGAACGTGAAAAGTTAGAAGGTTTGGCAAAGGAACTTAAACTTCGCAACATAGAGTTTTGTGGTTTCACTGTAAATCCATTCAAATATTACAACGAAGCATCTATTCTTTGTCTTACATCTCATCATGAGGGTTTCGGTATGGTGCTTATAGAAGCGCAACAAGCAGGCGTCATTCCTGTGGCATTTAGTTGCTCAAGTGGGGTAGGTAGTATAATATCCGACAATTGGGGCAACGGTGTTTTGGTCGAGCCTTATGATTTAGATGAATATTTACGTAGCTTGCGAAAGCTGATGAGCGATGAGGAATTGCGAAGAAAGATGCAAAAGTGTGTTTTAGAAAAGTCTAAGGGATTTTCGATAACTAACGTTGCTATGCGTTGGGATAGCTTGTTTAGGCAGGGTTTGAAATAATAGTCTTCCAATAAAAACCTATCACTCACAGTCATAATAAACTTTTATTGGCAGACAAGCCATCTAGGTGTTGCAAGCACCTGAAAAAGACTGCATTTGTAAACTGTATATAGTTTGAGAGTAAACTATATACAGTCTTCATACAAACAATATATAAATTAAAAGTCAGCTATATATAGCTGACTTTTGTTGTTTACTTATGTTGCTTTTGTGTTGATATTATCACTCTTGTTGTGTATGCTTTGCTTTCTCTGTTTATAAGTCAGTTGTCAGCAAGGCTATGCTTTGTTATTGGTAGGTGGAAAGAGTATTTATTTCCCTATCTTAGTCCACGCATATAGTTTCCATAGAGTTTCTGATATGCTGTATAGCTTAATCATCTTCCTCACTCTTCTAGGCACTTTTGCCGTTAATTCAGGGTGTTTTTTCAATCCTTCCATAACCTCTAACAGCTCTTCTTTAGCAGCAGACAGTCTACCTACTTTATTCATAAGCAGAACTTGATGAGCTGAGAAAACGGTTAAGTATTTCTCTATGTCTTTGTCTTTTAGATTACGAATGAAACTCTTTATATAGTTTTTGAATATAATCCAGTCGTTATATCGTCTGTCATCAAAGTTTTTGAAATAACTACCCGAATTTTCTCCGTAGTTATATCTTATAGCAGGATAGTCGCAAGTAGATATAACTTTAGAATGCCATATAGCTTGCACGTATGCAATATAGTCTTCTGCCAAAAACACATTAAGTTTGTCAAACACATTGTCATATATTTCTCTCTTAATCATTCTCGACAATGCCCCAGCTGCTATTTCGCCACAAAGCAGTTGTTTCAGACATTCTCTCGGCTCTATCATTTTCAGTTCTTGAATATAACCCACTATGTCTGCTCCACCCTCTATACTGATAATATAAGGACATATCACTATATCGCTATTTGTTTGTTCTGCTCTGGCAACTAATCTTTCCATAGCTTCTGGTTGCATAGTGTCGTCAGAGTCCAAGAACATTATGTACTTTCCCGTTGCTATTCCAATGCCGCTGTATCTGCTATCTTCAAGTCCTGTGTTGTCTTTGTTTAGTACCTTAACCCTATGGTCTTCTCGTATATGTTTGTCTATAATTTCGGCGGTGTTGTCAGTGCTTCCGTCGTTTATCACTATAATCTCTACGTTTTTATACGTCTGATTTCTTGCACTCATGATACACTCTTCAAGTGTGGTTGCATCATTGTATGTGCATATAATGATAGATGCTAAAACCGAATTATCCATAATCTATTATTAGTCTGTTATCTGTTTTATTCTGTTTTAATATTACTTTCCCTTCACTCTGTTATTGACATACCACCTCCACAAACGTGGTGATATTCTGTAAAAGAGCATCATTTCTTTCAAATCCTTTTTCAGTTTTTTTATTTCTTCTTTGTTTCTTGACTTTATCTCTACTAACTCTTTTTGCCACTTCTCTGCAACTTTGATGTTGTCTTGATTTATTGCGGTCTTAATGTTATATTTTATATAGTTGATAAGTCTTTTATCTGCTCTTTCTTTATTGTTATTTTTTATGTAATCTATTATATATTCAGAGTAAACTAAGAAATCTTCAAAGTTTTTCCCTGTTATTTTTGTGTGATGTGAACCAGATTTTAGATTGTAGTTATAGTTTATTATCGGATAGTCAATAAAGGCTACTGTTTTTGCATATCTTAGTGCTTGCAGTGAGTGTACATAGTCTTCGCCAAAGAATATGTTTAGTTTATCAAACTTGTTATCATACAATTTCCTTTTTATCATCTTAGACCAGATGCATTTGTATATCTTTTCATCAAAAAGTCTATCTATCGCTTCCTCCGAGCTGATAATATCCTCCTCTTGTTTATTACACAGATAAGTTTTGTTTTCAGTGTCTGTCAGATAGAAAGGTGCTATAACTATGTCGGCATCTGTCTGTTCTGCCTTTCTCACAAGCCTTTCTATAGCCTCTGGTTGCATAGTGTCGTCGGCATCTATATATTGAATGTATTTGCCTTCTGACCTTTCTACGGCATAAAACCTGCTATCTTCCAGCCCTGTGTTTACTTTGTCTAGTATCTTTATTCTTACATCTTTTTTGCTTATTTCTTGCATTATTGCGAGAGTATTGTCTGTACTGCCATCGTTTACAAGTATGAGTTCAAAATTGATGTATGTTTGTCTTAGTATGCTCTCTATTGTTTCTGTTATAGTTTTTTCTGCGTTATAAGCAGGGACTATAATGCTTACTAAGGGCATATTATTGTTCATTATTCTGTTTGTATATCTTGTTATGATGTTTGTTTACACAAAGATAGATAATATCATATATTATCTAATGTTTGTGTGCCTATAATTGTTTCGATGAATGTTTTTATGCTGTTTGTGCTTCTCATACAGAGGTTTTGCAAAACTATATTAGTTTGTTTTTATTTTGTATATAGTTTGCAAGTCAGTTGTATATAGTTA
>JAUMWZ010000023.1:14186-16221 GCA_030529405.1 Bacteroides sp.
GAATGTCTTCTGCCTTTATTTGTTTTTCGAATATCACTTTATTTTTAAGTAATAGTTCTCTCTTTGTGCCTTTAAGTAGGGGAGTGTTTGGGGTGTACCACCTTGAGCCGTCAAAGAAGGCTATGTTTGTGAACGAGCAATCAGTAACAAGTCCATGCTTAACTATGATGATGTCGTCCTCAGCTATGTTTTTCTTTAATGAGTTTATGCTTTCTCTGTTGGCATATTTATAGCTGTAATCTACGTTGTCTGCCACAACCGCTCTTATGTTGTTTATCTTTGGCAGAGTGTAAGGTTTGTATTCCACTTTCTCAACGTCCTCACGATAGAGAACTCTGCATTTATATGTTCCTGGTTGTTTAGGAAGGTCTGTCAATATGTTGTGCAAGTCGATGTGAGATGTTTGTTTCAACACCTCAAATCGAGTTCTGTTAAGCCTTTCGTTGTGTAAGGCTATGTTTCTGACCTCTCCGTTTTCTATCTTTATGCTCTCAACAAATTGGCACATATATCTTATCTATAACCTCCTCGTATTCCTTTTGTGGGTCGCTATTGCAAGTTATTCCTCCTCCGCTTTTATACACTTTTTCGCCTTCAATGTTCTCTATAAATCTTATCATCACTGCACTGTCTGTGTTCTCACCGTCGAATATTCCCATCACACCCGTATAGAAACCTCTTTCGTAGCCTTCTGCCTCGGCTATTATTTCCATTGTCTTTTTCTTCGGTGCTCCAGTTATTGACCCCGCAGGCAATAGTCTGAACAACACACTGCCCAGCTTGTCTTTCAATTTGAGGTCTATCTCTCCGCTTATCTCTGAACTTGTTTGATATACCGCACCCTTGTTTGTGACTATCTTATCTATATATCTGTACTTAGTGACCTCTATGTTGTTTGCCACCATTCCGATGTCGTTTCTAATCAAGTCCACTATTGTTGCATGCTCTGCCATCTCTTTTTCGTCTTTCATTATAGTATCGACGGCGTTGTTGATGTCTGCACTTATGGTTCCTTTCATTGGATACGACCTTATAATCCCTTTATTTATCCTTACAAAAATCTCTGGCGAGAAGACGCAAAACTTGTCTTTTACGTATAGTCTGTAAGGAGCTTTTGAGTGTAGAAATATCTGCTCCAAAGTCAAATTTGTGCTTACTTTGGTCTTGCGGGTAAGGTTTGTCAAGAAACTATTTCCATACATTATGTTTCTGTGTATCACCTCAAAAGCCTTCGTGTAGTTGCTGAAACTCTCGGTATAAACTTTCCACTCTATTTTTTTGATGTTCTCACTCTCGGTGTCAGCCTTATTGGTTTTTCCGCAGAAGTTATACCACACTTCGGCGGAATTTACATCGTCTATCTCCTCAATGTATGTCTGTGTCTTGTCGTAGCTTATAAAGAAAATGAAAGGTTTCTTCTCTGCACACAGCCTGTTCATTCTCTCTATTGCTTCGTTTTCACTATATAGTTTCATCTTTTTGTTTTGTTTTTGTGTCAAAAAAGGTGTTTGCTAATCGGTCTGTTATGCACCTTTTGGTAGGTTGCAAATGTAGTCTTTTTATACCAAATATGGGGTTGAATTTCATTTCTTGCTAACTCATTTTTCTGATTTATCATGTCGTAACGGAAGTTCGTTGTTTATAGGTCTGCAAACGATATATTGTTTGAATGATAACTGTATATAGTTTAAGGATAGATTGTATATAGTTTAGTTTTAATCTATATACAGTTTGTGTTGAGTGTCTATATGGCTGGTTTATAGTGTGATATGTGTATGGGCTTGAATTGTATATGTCTTGCTTTGAATGTTTTTGTAACTGGCTTATTTTGTGATGTCCATGAGGTTTTGAATTGTGTCTTCTTCTCGTTGTAGACAAAAGAAAAGCGGCAAAAGAGTTATGTTACTAAACTCTTTTACCGCTTACAATGTTATTTCGGACTATATTCTTTGTCCTATCTTTCTGTTATTGTCTTTCTGTTACTTTATCAACTTGTTGTAGTCAAGATTATCTGCTTCTATGTCTTTGAAGTAGC
>JAUMWZ010000242.1 GCA_030529405.1 Bacteroides sp.
TTCTTAGATAGCTTTAAGAATGTGGCAGAATATGCTGATTCGTTCGGTGTGCAATATCCTATCATACTGCTGTCTATGTCGCAAATATCTGAAACAGTATTTATCCTTGCCATTCCTTTCTTCTTGAAAAACTTCGGAATAAAGCGTGTGATGCTGATAAGTATGCTTGCTTGGGTGCTAAGATTTGGGCTTTTTGCATACGGAAATCCAGGAAGCGGACTTCCGCTATTCATACTTTCTATGATAGTATACGGTATGGCGTTCGACTTCTTTAATATCTCGGGTTCACTCTATGTGGAAGAAAGAACAAACCCTAATATACGTGCCAGTGCACAAGGCTTATTCATGATAATGACTAACGGTATAGGTGCTATAATTGGTAGTTACGGTAGCGGTGCAGTGGTAGACTTCTTCTCGCAATATGACGTTGATAAAACTCTTGTAAGTAGAGATTGGCACACTATATGGTTGATTTTTGCAGGCTATGCACTTGTCGTTGCAGTTTTGTTTGCAATAGTTTTCAGATATAAACACGTAAAGAAAACAGCATAACATAAGTATAGGCTATGAACTTATTCTATATACCAAACATAGAAACTAACGGAGTGTTGCCCGATGAAGAAGCTGCTCACGCCGTCAGAGTGCTTAGGCTAAAAGAAGGCGATACGTTGTTTGCCACTGATGGCAAGGGAAATATGTACACCACAAAGATAGTCTTGGCAACAAACAAACAATGTGTGGTGGCAGTAGAGAGTAAGACTGAGGGCGAAAAAGTATGCAATGCAAACGTGCATATAGCTGTTGCACCGACTAAAAACATGGACAGAAACGAGTGGTTTGCAGAGAAAGCAACAGAAATTGGTATAAACAAAATAAGCTATCTGAACTGTCGTTTCTCGGAAAGAAAAGTCATCAAGACGGAGAGAATAGAGAAGATAGTCGTTTCTGCTATGAAGCAATCGCTAAAAGCATATAAGCCTGTGGTGGAAGAAATGATTGACTTTGATAAATTTATAGCTCAAGATTTCGGCAATGTGAGAAAGTTTATCTCCCATTGTCATAACACTGAGAAAGCAGAGCTAAAAGATGTTGTAACCAAAGGTCAAGACACTCTTGTGATGATTGGTGCAGAAGGAGATTTCAGTGAAGAAGAAGTAGCAAAAGCAGTAAGTATGGGTTTTGAGCCGGTAAGCCTTGGTCGTGCCAGACTTCGTACTGAAACAGCGGCTTTAGTGGCTTGCCATACCATAAATATTATAAACCAATAATACGTAAAGCGAATGAAAAAGAATTTTTCAATGAGAATGTTGCTTACAATGATTGTAGCCATTCTGTTTGTAGGTTGTAGTAAAACTACTGACGAACATGCTAATGTTATCCCTCAGAGGGCTAATGTGGTTTTTGCTTTTGATGTAGAATCTCTTGTTAAAAAGTTAGGCTTTGCTGAGTCGCAAGAGCTTAGAAACGAGATTGTTTCTGCTATACCTCAAGGTGAATCATACAACGAGTTCAGAGAACTTGTTAACCATCTTTTGAGTGCTGATGGTAAGGCTTGTTTAGACTTCTCAAGACCTGTTTTCTTATTCTCTACTCCTGAAGATTTTGA
>JAUMWZ010000243.1 GCA_030529405.1 Bacteroides sp.
TTACTAAACGAATAGTTTCAGTTTACTAATTGAAGAGCTTCATCTTACTAACTGAACGGAGCACTGCCAAACACACTAAGTTTCTCCTTTCATAAAGGTGTATTCCCCTCTTCTACTATGGCAATAAATGGGCTAACCCTCCACCCACTTATTATTGACTAATCTACTCAAACTTTTTCCAAACAAACACACACTGTAAGAATAAGTTCTGCACGATATCACACAAGAGTGTAATACAATTGCATACAAAAACTTATAAATTAGTACTTTTGTGAAATTATATACCTTAAATAATAAGCAAACATATATTTATGCGACCAAACAAATTAGAGAAAACGTCTTTAGACGGAACTAACATAAACCTTGATGCACTATATCAGATAGCACCATCTTGTTTCACAGAGGTTGAAGACAAATCTACGGGAGAAATGAAACGTGTTGTAAACTTTGATATGCTGAAAGAATTTCTTGGAGATAACTCTGTGGAAGAAAAGGAAGAAATGTATCAGTTCACATGGGCTGGAAAGCAAGGAGCACGTCGTGAGTCAGCAAAACCTATAAGCGACACTTTGCGCCCTGTTATGGAAGACTCTGTGGATTGGGACACAACACAAAACCTTTACATAGAGGGAGACAACTTGAGTGTCCTGAAACTTCTGCAAAAAGGATATATGGGAAAGGTTAAGATGATATACATAGACCCCCCTTATAACACGGGAAACGACTTTGTATATAATGACGACTTTTCTCGTTCGCAAAGTGAAGAAGAACTTGAGGCTGGAAATATTGATGAGTTTGGTAATCGCTACCGTAAAAATTTAGACAGTAATGGTCGTTTCCACTCCGATTGGTGTTCTATGATTTATTCTCGTTTGTTGGTGGCTCGCTCACTTTTGACAGAAGACGGGATTATCTTTATATCTATCGACGATAATGAGGTGCACAACCTTCGTAAGATTTGTGATGAGGTGTTTGGAGCTAGTAATTTTGTGGCAGAGCTGATTTGGGAGAGAGCATATTCCCCTAAGAATGATGCTAAATATATATCTAACAGCCACGATTATGTGTTGCTTTATGCAAAGCAAATTGATAGTTTTACCATAGGTCGCTTACCCCGCACAGAAGAGGCTAATGCAAGATATTCTAATCCAGACAATGATCCACGTGGGGTATGGAAACCAAGTGACATGTCTGCAAAACGTTATACACCTTCTGATAGATATTCCATCACGACCCCTTCGGGTCGTGTGGTAGAGCCTCCAGCTGGTCGCAGCTGGAGGCTCTCAGAAAAAGCTTTTTCTGAGAGACTCCGTCAGAACCGAATTTGGTTCGGTTCCGACGGTAATAGCGTTCCGCAAATTAAACGTTTCCTATTGGAACTAAAGAATGAAGGTATGGCACCTCAATCTATTCTTTTTTATAAAGAAGTAGGTCATAGTCAAGAAGGTGCTCAAGAGTTAAATAAATTGATGGAAGGAGGATATTTTGATGGTCCTAAACCTCTTCGTTTTATAAGACGTCTTACTACTTTGGCTAATCTAAAAGATGATAGTATAGTCCTTGACTTCTTCTCTGGCTCTGGCACAACCGCC
>JAUMWZ010000244.1 GCA_030529405.1 Bacteroides sp.
TATATAGTTTGTGTATAAACTGTATATAGTTTGCAAGTCAGTTATATACAGTTTGCAAGTTAGTTGTATATGGTTTGCAAATCTGTGATATTCAACTTTGTTGCCTGTAATTATCTGTTCTAATACTCTCTGTTACCAAATATCTTGCTACCTATACGCACCAGTGTGCTACCTTCTTCTATTGCAATCTCATAGTCGCCAGACATTCCGATAGAAAGTTCCTTGAAACTATCTGACTGATTGAAATACTTTTGTTTCAGTTTGTCGTACAGACACTTCAAGCCTGCAAACTCTTTTCTTATCTGCACCGTATCGTCTGTGTTGCTTGCCATAGCCATTAGTCCGCAAATCTCTATGTTGTTTAGCTCTGTGTGTAGCTTGTTTTCAAGCATCTCTATGCACTCTTCGGGGCTAAATCCAAACTTAGTTTCTTCTTGTGCAATATGTATCTGCAACAAACACTTAACCTTTCTGCCTGCTTTTTCTGCTTGTTTGTCAATCTCTTTCAGTAGCTTATAGCTATCCACTCCGTGTATGAGAGAAACAAATGGTGTTATGTATTTCACTTTATTAGTCTGCAGATGCCCAATGAAATGCCACTCTATATCTCGTGGTAATACTTCATATTTGGCTGTCATCTCTTGCACCTTGCTCTCGCCAAATATTCGTTGCCCAGCACTGTATGCTTGCTTTATTGCCTCGGCAGGGTGGAATTTGGAAACAGCAACCAACTTCACACCATTGGGCAGACTGTTGTTTATTTCTCTAATATTATCGGCTATCTGCATAACAGACTAATTGTTTTCTTCGTATTCAGGTTTGCTTTCTTCGTGTTCTTCTTTATATGTGTACACGTCCATTATCAACGTTTCTGTGACAGATGTTATTTCATAGTCTGCCATAGTGCTTTTCATTGCTTCTTCAATCTTTATTACGCAGTCTTTCAAGCTTTCTGCTTGTACAAGCACATTAGTGCTTACTCGTTTTTCAGCTCCACTTTTCTCGTCAAGTGTGATGAAGGTTAGTTTGCTCTTATACCATCTGTCGGCTGTTGCTTCTGCTGCAAAGAACAGTTCCGAATAGTTTGCACGCTTAATATTAGCTACCGTAAACTCTCCGCTGATAAAAGGTGTTATCTCCTTTATTATTCTTGCTTCTGCTTCCGTAAAACTATATGCGTCTACAAGATAAGGTTCTGTAACCTTTTTAATCATTCCATTCTCCATAGTCTTTTCATAGCGAATTTTGCATTCAAACCAGTTTTTCAGTGCCATGATATTGTTTGTCTTTTAAGTTACTAATCTGTTATTTTTTGTTTAGCAAAGATATTACAAATATAAGATGAGGCAAAGATTTTTATTGTTTGCTTACTCTCTTTGTTGTGTAATATCTGCTGATTTCCTATCTGATTTAATCTGTTTATAAACTGTATATAGTCTACTTGCAAACCGTATATTGCTGACTTGCAAGTTATATATACTTTGCTTTCAGACTGTATACGGTTTACAAGTCAGTTTTATGTATACTTCCGTCTTCTTTTATTAGCATCAGCGTAAGGTCAATGTTATCAACCTTTTGCTGGCACGTT
>JAUMWZ010000024.1:0-2269 GCA_030529405.1 Bacteroides sp.
TCTAAATATCCTGACGGTACTGCACGATACCCATACGGAACAATAGCTGTGATACGGACATCAGAGATTGACAAACTAACTGAACTAGCACGAGAGATAAATGTAAAGGGATATACGCAGACACCACCTGTTCAACGACTTGGAGGATATACACCAGTGATTTTTGAAGACTTAGGAAGTTACTTCAAAAGTATATGTGGCAACGACGCAAACCTTATTGACAGACTGAAACAACAGCTGGATAAAACTGTGCCATATAAAACTCACACCGGAGCTTACTATTCATCTATTGCGGGCAGAAGTTTTCAGATTCGTGATTACAGCGGTATGACTGTGTCTGACGGAACAACACATGCTGACGTGGTGGAATATAAGAAAAACACTCCGTGGTATATATATACTCACAGCAGATAAGATACACACTTAAAACCAAGTGATTACAAATAGAAAACAGACTGTATATAGTTTAGAAGTAGACTATATACAGTCTGTTTTTAATTCATATACAGTTTATATTCAAACCATATATCGTTTAGAAATGGGGTGTCAAACTGTTTTGCACACCACATATATAATAACCTTGCAAAGCAAAGACTTACCGAAGTTAGCTGTATAGCAAGGACATTAACAATAAGTATATTTACGTTGCAAACAACTACTTTCCTATCCCCAAATATGTAAAACCTTCCGATAAGACTTCTGTTTTGTCGTAAATATTGCGTCCATCAATTATCAGATTGTTGCGCATCATCTGCTTTAGCTTTGTCCATAACGGCATTCTGAACTGCTTCCATTCTGTGAGCAACACAAGAGCATCGGCATCAACAGTAGCATCATACATTTCCTTGCAATACTCAACCTTGTCGCCAAGTCTACGCTTACACTCGTCCATTGCTACAGGGTCATACACGCTTATATTCTTACAACCTGCATTAAACAAAGACTCTATAACCACCAACGAAGGAGCCTCACGCATATCGTCAGTCTCGGGTTTGAAGGCAAGTCCCCATATTGCAATCTTCTTATCAGATAGGTTACTGCCAAGAGCCTTAACAAGCTTGTCGAAAACTATACGTTTCTGCGCCTTATTTACTTCTTCCACAGCCTCTACAATCTTCATCTCATAGCCGTTGTCGCGTGCAGTATGTGCAAGTGCATTCACATCTTTTGGGAAGCAAGAGCCACCGTATCCGCAACCAGAGTAAAGAAACTTATTACCTATACGCTGGTCTGTTCCTATCCCTTTTCTTACCATATCAATGTCTGCACCAACTATATCGCAAAGGTTAGCAATCTCATTCATGAAGCTAATTCTTGTTGCCAACATTGCATTTGCAGCATACTTTGTCATTTCAGCAGAAGGAATATCCATGAAATATACTCTGAAATTGTTCGTCAAGAAAGGGCGATAAAGTTTTGTCAGTATATTCTTTGCACGTTCAGACTCTACACCTACCACTACTCTATCTGGCGACATGAAGTCTTTTATAGCTGCTCCTTCTTTCAGAAATTCAGGGTTTGACGCAACTTCAAACTCAATGTTCTCGCCACGTTTATTTAGTTCTTCCTGTATTATTTGTTTAACCTTGAGCGAAGTACCTACTGGTACGGTGGATTTTGTTACTAGTATGGTATATTTTTTTATAAGCTTTCCGAACTGTCTTGCTACATCAAACACATATTTCAAGTCTGCACTGCCGTCATCATCTTGAGGAGTTCCAACAGCAGAGAATACAAGTTCCACGTCATCTATACACGAACTGAGGTCAGTGGTAAAGTGAAGTCTACCCGCCTCCATATTTCCTTTGACCAGCTCTTCTAGTCCTGGCTCATATATAGGAATAATACCTTTCTTCAAATTTTCTACCTTCTGCTTGTCTATATCTACACAAGTCACATCTACTCCTATCTCAGAGAAGCAAGCACCCGACGTTAGTCCAACATAACCGCTACCTATAATTGCTATCTTCATAAAGACAAATGATTTTATATGCAAATATGTGCTATTTCCTAACTATATACAACTGATTTACAAACTATATATAGTTTATTTTCAAAGTATATATAAACTAAAACCAAAGTGTATACAGTTTAGAAAAGTCCTCTTCTACTTTTCAAACTTGGCTTTATACTCGTCCCAAATCAAGTCCATTTCTGCAAGGGTCATCTTCTTCAAGTCTTTGCCCTGCTTTATAGTCTTATCTTCAAGATAGTTAAAACGGTTGATAAACTTTTGATTAGTCTTTTCGAGCGCATTCTCTGGATTTAT
>JAUMWZ010000024.1:2369-15866 GCA_030529405.1 Bacteroides sp.
GCATCGCTTGCTTTGTCTTCACCAAACACATGAGGGTGACGGAAAATCAGTTTATCGCACAGTCTGTCACACACTGCTTTGATGTCAAACTGTTCTTTCTCCTCGCCAATCTTAGCATAGAAAGCAACATGCAATAATACATCGCCAAGCTCTTTACAGATTTCATTTTGATTGTCGTTTATCAAAGCCTCACACAGTTCATAAGTTTCTTCTATAGTGTTAGGTCTAAGACTTTCGTTGGTTTGCACCCTGTCCCAAGGGCATTTTTCTCTTAGTTCGTCAAGCACATCAAGCATTCTGCCAAAAGCCTCCATCTGCTCTTTGCGACTATGTTTTACGAACTTACTATTTGTTTCTTCTTTCATAAGAATACATTATTTCTTTTTTCTGTCTTTATCTTTTCTCACACTGAAGGAACACATATATTACTCAAAATCAAGACTAACGACTTCCCTTTTAGAAACCATATACAGTTTACTTTCAAATGATGTATAGTTTGTTTCTAAACTATATATAGCCTAGTTGCAAACCGTATATAGTCAGTTTTTAGCCTATTATATATATGTGTGAAGAACTTTTTACATGTCATGCGGGCAATACACTCTTACCGCCTACAAGTAGTTTTGTTTTTTCAATTCTTCAACAGCATCTTCCAACTCATCATACCACGCTTTGCCAAATTTCCTTATCAGTGGTTCTTTCAAAAATTTATATACCGGCACTCCTTCTTTCTTACCGAGCAAAACGGCAGCCTTACAAACGTCCCAGCGATGATAATTCACAGCTTTGTAAGGTCCATAATCTCCCACTCTGATAGGATACAAATGACACGAAATAGGTTTATAAAAGTCGGTTTTACCCTCTCTATATGCTTTTTCGATTGAGCAGTAACAATATCCTTTTTCGTCATAACAGGTAAACACACAATCTTTACCATTCACGATAGACGTTACTAAATCTCCTTCCTCGTCAGTATATACCACTCCTTGTTTGTCTATCACGGCGCGCGCCTCTGGCGACAATTCTTCCCATATCAAAGGAAGAACTTCTTCCAACTTCTCCACTTCGTCTAGCTCAACAGGTGCACCTGCGTCGCCTTCTATACAGCACTGACCTTTACATACAGACAAATCGCAAATAAACTTTTCTCTCAACACATCAAGAGAAACAACAACGTCGTCAATCTGAATCATTACATAATTTTATTTTTAACCACACAAAAGTAATCAATCTTATGGCACATACGCAAAAGCCTTTACACCAATTAAGTAAAAACACATAAGCCTGCACCACAAATGAGGAAAAACAAGAAACTAACGGATATAAAAAAAGGTGTCAATGATGACACCTATCGTTAGTGGGCGATGACGGATTCGAACCGCCGACCCTCTGCTTGTAAGGCAGATGCTCTAAACCAGCTGAGCTAATCGCCCTTGTTCAAGAAATAGAAATTAAAGTGTAATAAAAACCGACAATTTGGTTGATCGGCGTGGGCGATGACGGATTCGAACCGCCGACCCTCTGCTTGTAAGGCAGATGCTCTAAACCAGCTGAGCTAATCGCCCTTAATTTCATTTTTCTCAAAACAGTGATGCAAAAGTAATGCTTTATAAATTACCAGCAAAATGTTTGCACCTTTTTTTTAAGCTAAGAACTAAAAAAAGGACTTGTGATGACTTTTCATGCGCAAACACAAAGAAAGCAACACGAAAACAAAGAGAAAAACAGAACAAAAACACAACATTCTGCCCATAAGGCTATATTACAACAATCGACATATATCTTTACAACAAAAACAAAGGGATAAGACACAACAAGAGCCATATCTTTACCACAAAAGCAAACGTACAACAATCTCAAAACAAGGCGCATAACAACCACAAAACAAAGTATATACAGTTTAGAAATAAAGTATATATAGTTTGCAAATCAGTTATGCAGAGTTTACAAATCAACTGTATAGAGTTTAGAAAAGCCCAAAATATGGTTTTGAACAACTGTTTTAATAACATTACTCATGAGTGTGATAGGATTTATCCCGAGAAACCCACAACCATCGGCACACATATATATACTATCCCTTTTATTTGCTTTTAGTTTGGTGTCTATAAGAGTGTTTTTTTATAAGTTTGCAACACAATTTTGAACAGATATGACAACACAAGAACTTTACTCTCTGTTCCTTCAACACAGAGATATAACTACCGACAGCAGAAAGTGCAATACAGGTTCAATATTCTTTGCACTCAAAGGCGACAACTTCAATGGTAACACTTTCGCCAAAAAGGCTTTAGAACAGGGGTGCGCATACGTTGTTATAGACGAAAAAGAACATTGCCCTGCGGGCGACAACAGATATATCTTAGTGGAAAACGTGCTTGAAACACTTACCAACTTAGCACGTCTGCACCGCAAAACATTAGGCGCAAAGGTGGTGGGAATAACCGGTACAAACGGAAAAACAACCACTAAGGAGCTAATATCTGCTGTGCTTTCCACACAATATAATATATTATACACCCTAGGAAACCTCAACAACCACATAGGTGTACCTCTCACACTACTCAGACTAAACGAAGAACACGAGCTTGCAGTGGTAGAAATGGGGGCAAACCATATAGGAGAAATAGACTATCTATGCAATATATCAGACCCAGACTTAGGACTAATTACAAACATAGGCAAAGCACATTTGGAGGGATTTGGCAATATTGAGGGAGTAATCAAAACTAAAGGCGAGCTTTACAGATATATAGAACAAAACCAAAAAGATGGTATTTTCATCAATGGCGATGATGAAATCCTATGCAAAATATCTAACAATATCACTCGTTTCAGCTATGGCACAAAGGCAGAGTATGATGTTTGCGGAAGTGTAGCAAGAAAAGACGCCCTTCTGTCTGTAGAGTGGAAAGCCAAAAACGAAGAACAAACTCACACTGTAAACACTAAACTTATCGGGCAATATAACCTTACTAATGTGCTTGCAGCAATATCTGTTGGACTTTATTTCAACATCACTCCCGACAACATAAACCATGCTTTGAAGACATATACTCCTTCAAACAACCGCTCACAGTTATTAAAAACCGAGAGAAACATGCTTATCGTCGATGCATACAATGCTAACCCAACGAGCATGAAAGCTGCTATTGAAAACTTCAAAAGCATAGTTGCCGACAACAAAATGCTTATTCTTGGCGGAATGAAAGAACTAGGCGCAGACAGTGTAAAGGAACATCAGAACATAATTGACCTTCTCACAGAGCTAAACCTTACTGATGTTTGGCTTGTAGGCAAAGAGTTTATGCAGATAGATAACCACTTCTACTGTGCAGAGAATGTTGAGTGTGTCATTGAAAAGATAAAAAACGAGAAACTAAGTAACAAGACAATACTCATAAAAGGGTCTAACAGCATACGTCTGAACTCTATTATTGAGTTCTTGTAGGGCTTATTTTGTCAGTCAGCCAATCATAAAACACCTCTTATGTGGAAAGATTTTATTCGCTTTACACGCTTAGAACGCAGGGCAGCAATAGTCATTCTTCTGTTGATTATGTCTGTGTTGGCAACTATTGCGATAATAAACCGTACTCCAAGAGATGATAGTTCTGAGAACCTTAATACTATTGTGTCGGCAGAAGAATATGCCTCGTTCAAACAACAGATAGACAGTTTGCGACAAAGAAATAGAGAAACTGCAGACAGAGATATATTCAGTCATAAGACAGACAACCATAACCGCAAAGACAAAAGACATTATTCCGCTTTCAATCCTAACACTTCCACCAAACAAGAGCTAATAAACGCTGGCTTATCTCACTTCTCTGCAAGCAATATCATTAAATATCGTAGCAAAGGAGGAAGGTTTCGCACCAAGAAAGATGTAGCGAAAATATATGGGATAGATAGTGTAATGTTCACACAGATAAGCCCCTACATCGTCATAGACAATCACAAAACAGAAGAGAATAAAGCTGAAACAAAACCTCAAAAGTCTGCTTTCGAGAAGAAAGAATACATACAGAAACTACCAAAAGGCACTATAATAGACATAAACAAAGCAGACACAACCTTACTCAAACAAGTGCCAAACATAGGAAGTTATAGAGCCAGCAAGATTGTGAAGTATAGAGAGAAGCTAGGCGGATATACCACTGTCAGTCAGTTAAACGAAATAGGAATAGACAGCGACCTCTTTGCTGATTGGTTTGTAGCAGACACAACGTCTGTGAAACGTATAAACATCAACACAACAACGCTTAAAGAGATGATTAAGCACCCTTACCTGCAATTTCATCAAGCTAGGGTCATAGAAAAACATAAGCAGAAATACGGCAAGATTGTAAGCCTTTCGCAACTTAAAATGTATTCAGAGTTCACATCGGAAGACATTAACCGACTTAGCAAGTATATTTCTTTCTGACAGAAACCTATCACACAAGCCAACCAAACCCTTAAAATGTCCGCTAAAAGCCATATTTCCTGCTTTTCTAAACTATATACAGCTGACTAGTAAATCATATATCATTTAGAAGTAAACTATATATAGTCTATTTTCAAACCATATATTGTTTGCAAACGCACCGTTATCAACCACCGACAAAAACAAAAATATAGTTGCAAACAATACTTTATTTTTAACTAAAAGAAACTTATATACAATCACGCACTTCAAGCACAGAGCGCAGACAAAGGAAACACATTAACAACTCTGTTAATAAACCCTTTTGTCTTTGGTTTTACACATATATGTTGCTTTCTTTGCTGTGTAGGCAATTCCAAAAAGGACATTGCGAATAACACTAAAAAGAATTATTATGAAGAAAATTATTTTATCTGCACTATTTGTTGCAGGATTCGCTTTTACAGTAAATGCACAAAACGTTAAGCCTCGTATTGAAGCAGGTGTAACTTTTGCTAATCAGTCAATCTCATTATCTAAGACTTCACTTTCACCAAGTAGCATTGTAGGTGCTCGTGCAGGTATTGCTGCCGAAATAGATCTTATGGGAATGGAAAACACTGGTCTATATTTAGCACCGGGACTAAACTACAAGATGAGCGGAACTAAGATTACAGAAAGACTAACTAATCATAACATCAACTTGCCAGTGAATGCGGGTATACGTTTTATGTTTGCAGACAATATGGCTGTTGCGTTAGAGTTTGGCCCATACGCTGAATATGCTCTATCGGGCGACCAATACAAGGCTGATGACATGAAGAAGTTCGATTTGGGTCTTGGCGGTAGTGCAGCTCTAGAGATTAGCAGAATGTATTTGAGAGTAGGTGCAGAGTACGGACTTATGAACCTTTCTAAGGAAGGAGTTGAAAAGAAGACAACAAAGAACAAAAACTTCTTTGCAACAGTAGGTTTCAAATTCTAAACTGAAGGTTTATAGTTATCAATTATAAGGTATCCCCTTCAACCTAAACTGGCTGTTGGGGATATTTCTTTTTATAGTCATACACACCCGCCACAGATAGCTATAACAGTGTTTTTATAAACCGTATATAGTCAAGTTGCAAACCGTATATAATCTAGAAACAAACGATATATAGTTTACAAGTCAGATGTATATGGTTTAGAAAATCAACGTATAGCACTTAATTTTGAGAAAGACATAGTCGGTAAACAGGGAATATATGACTTAGAAAATCAACGCATATCACTTAAGAGCGAGAAACACATAGTTGATGTTTGAGTTGTATATTGCTTTGAGGCGCATTATGCAACTGTAATAAGAGGAAAGCTGAAGATTTCAGTAACGTTTGTAGCACACTTTTATTGCGAAGAACGATACTTGCCGTCTTCTTTATCTTCAAGCATACTAAGATATGACGCATATCTCGACTCACTTATCAAGTGTTTGTTTACTGCATCAATCACTGCGCAACCCGGTTCTTTACGGTGTGTGCAGTTGTTATACTTGCAGTTGTCTGACATTGCAAATATTTCTTTGAAATAGTGACTTATTTCTTCCACTTCCATATCAAAGGTTCCGAAACCTTTTATACCAGGTGTGTCAATGATATAGCCATTGCCTTCGACAGGAAACATCTCAGAGAATGTGGTGGTGTGCATACCTTTGTTGTGGTATGTAGATATGCTTGCTGTTTTTAATTCAGCATTTGGGATTATCTTGTTTATAAGTGTGGACTTGCCCACACCTGAATGACCAGAGAAAAGAGTTGTTCTGCCTGCCAACTCTTGTTTTATCTGGTCTATGCCTATGTTTTCTTGAGCCGAAATCTTAAAGCACTTGTATCCTATGTGTTCATACAGTTTGATTATAGCATCTAAATACTGAAGTTCATCTTCACTATAAGCATCAACCTTGTTGAACACTATTTTAACGGGAACAGAGTATGCCTCGGCAGAAGCAAGAAATCGGTCTATGAATGTAGTAGACGTTTCTGGGTAATTGACTGTTACTACTAAAAGACACTGGTCAAGATTGGCTGCAATTATATGCGACTGCTTTGACAGATTAGATGAACGGCGTATTATGTAGTTTCGTCTATCTTCTATCTCTGTGATAAAGGCAGTTCCCTCTTGATTTGTAGTTATATGCACATAGTCGCCAACAGCAACTGGGTTTGTACTCTTAATGTCTTTGAGCCTAAAATTACCTTTTATCTTACACTCAACAGTATCCCCTTGCTCGGTTTTAACTATATACCAGCTACCAGTGTTTTTAATAACAAGTCCTCGCACCGCTTGATACGTCTTTACACTGTCATTATTTCTTTTTCTTTTTCAGCTAAAGCGTCGTCCACTTGCTTAATATACTTGTCGTGTATCTTTTGAAGTTTAGCCTCAGCATTCTTTTGTTCGTCTTCAGCAAGACCTTCTTTATTTGCTTTTTTAAGTGCATCTATTCCGTCACGTCTTGCGTTTCTGATGCTAACCTTAGCATTTTCTGCCTCTGCTTTACACTGTTTTGCAAGCTGTTTACGTCTTTCTTCTGTCAATGGCGGTATTCCAAGACGAATTATTTCGCCGTTATTCTCAGGAGTGATGCCTAAGTCTGAATCCATAATTGCTTTTTCAATAGCACGAAACATACTCTTATCCCATGGCTTGATAGCTATACTGCGTGCATCGGGTGTTGTCACTGCTGCCACATTGCTAATAGGAACCATACTTCCGTAAGAGTCCACTCTGATGCCATCTAACAATCTTGTACTTGCTTTTCCAGCTCTAATGTGAGCAAGAGATTCATCAAGGTGCATGATAGCCATATCCATCTTCTCTTGAGAATTGTCTAATATAGTTTTCACTTCTGCCATAATCAGTCTTATATTTATATGTTTATATGATGTTCGTTGTAGCAAAAGTATATCTTTTTATTGTATAATACAAAAACGAACATATATGATAAGCGGAGTAAACTGTATATAATCAAGAAGTAAACTATATACAACTGACTTGCAAACGATATATAGTTTAGAAGTCAGCTATATATGGTTTGGAAAACCATTGTAGTAACAGCCTCGATTTATTGCTAATAGAACAAAAAAAGATTACTTTTGAAACAAGATTACACATAAAGAGTTTTGCAGAAAAAACATACATACAAATGAATAAGGGAAATATTATCGTTGTCGGAATTGGACCTGGTAGCGAACAAGACATAACACCATCTGCCATAGAGGCAATAAAGAAAGCAGACGTGGTTATAGGATATAAATATTACTTTCAATTTATAACCAAGTATATAAACCAAAAGGCTGAGTGCATAGACACAGGTATGAAAAGAGAAAAAGCAAGGGCAGAACTAGCCTTTGAGCATGCTGAACTTGGGAAACAAGTATGCGTTATCAGCTCGGGAGATGCAGGCATTTACGGTATGTCGCCACTAATATATGAGATGAAAAAGGAAAGAAACAGCGAGGTGACTATTAGTGTTGTGCCAGGAATTAGTGCTTTCCAAAAAGCAGCAGCATTGTTGGGTGCGCCAATAGGTCACGACTTCTGCGTCATCTCACTATCTGACCTTATGACCTCGTGGGAGATTATTGAAAAGAGAATAGAGGCTGCTGCAATGGCAGACTTTGTTACGTCAATATACAATCCTAAGAGTGAAGGAAGGTATTGGCAGCTTTACAGACTGAAAGAAATATTTCTAAATCACAGAAAAGAAGATACACCAGTCGGGTTTGTAAGGCAGGCTGGACGAGAAGAACAAGCTGTGACAATAACCACACTAAAGGAATTTAACCCCGAAGATGTGGATATGTTTACCGTGATTATTATAGGAAATTCACAGACATACAAGTTTGACAACTCGGTAATTACACCTCGTGGATATTACAGAGAAGTAAAAGATGAAAGTGTAGGAAAAGGACAAGAGATAATGATTGAGTCTTTCTCAAAGATTGACAGTGAACTAAGAAACAAGAATATAGACTTAGACAGGAAGTGGGCGCTATATCATGCAATTCACACAACTGCTGATTTTGAGATGGAAAACATCATATATACCGACAAAGATGTGGTTAAAAAACTGCACGAATATGCTGTAAGTGGAAAGATAAAGACTATAATTACCGACGTAA
The DNA here is from genome assembly GCA_030529405.1 of Bacteroides sp. Classification (GTDB taxonomy): domain Bacteria; phylum Bacteroidota; class Bacteroidia; order Bacteroidales; family Bacteroidaceae; genus JAUMWZ01. The sequence continues at coordinate 10,938 of JAUMWZ010000024.1, forward strand.
CAATGGCTGCTTCGGGAATAAGAAAAGGAGCATTGCAGAGGTTAGGAATAGAAGTTAAGTGCTATTTGAACGATGAAAGAGCTGTTGAACAAGCTAAAAGAAAAGGAACAACACGCTCACAAGAGGCAATACGTATAGCTGTTGAAGACCACCCCGATGCATTGTTTGTGTTTGGAAACGCACCTACTGCGCTCATAGAACTATGCGACTTGATAAGAAAAGGTAAAGCACATCCGGTAGGAGTAATAGGTGCTCCGGTGGGATTTGTGAACGTAAAAGAGTCAAAGTATATGATTAAGTCGTTCGCAAATGTGAATAAAATAATTGTTGAGGGTAGACGTGGAGGAAGTAATATAGCTGCTACTTTGGTAAACTCAATACTTACTTTCGACGACGCTAAAGAACTAAAACCGGGTAGAGATTTATAGAAATGGGCGACAAAAATCAAAGGTTTGACATCATAGGCATAACAGACAACCGACAAGTTGAGTTTAGCACTGAGGTAAAGAGTGTAATATCTGGCGGAAAAGTATTCTCTGGCGGACTGCGACATAAAGAGATTGTTGCCGAACTGTTACCTGAAGACTACACTTGGATAAACATCACTGTGCCGTTGGACAATGTGTTTAGCGAGTACAAAAAGCACAGTCACATTGTAGTCTTTGCATCGGGCGACCCACTGTTCTTTGGATTTGCCAACACAGTTATGCGCAAATTGCCCGAAGCAGAAGTAAAGGTTTATCCCAACTTCAACTCATTGCAGTTGCTGGCTCATCGTTGTTTGCAACCATACCATGATATGCGTACCATTTCACTAACGGGAAGACCGTGGAAAGCACTAGATACTGCACTGATTGAAGGAGTAGGGTTAATCGGCTCACTAACAGATAGAGAGAAGACACCAAACATCATTGCGCAAAGAATGCTAGAATACGGGTTTGACAACTATATATTGTTTGTAGGTGAATGCTTAGGAAATGAGTTGGAAACTGTATATAAATTAAAACTCAGTGATGCATCGTTTAGAACCTTTAGACAGCCTAATTGCGTAATACTTGTAAAACAACAAGATAGAGAACGATTATTTGGTATCCCCGAGAGTATGTTTGAATTGCTTGACGGCAGAGCTAACATGATTACCAAAGCACCTATACGCTTGGTCACGCTAAGTATGCTTGACCTTTACAGCAAGCACACTTTTTGGGATATTGGCTTTTGCACTGGCTCTGTTTCAATAGAGGTCAAGTTGCAATTTCCTCATATTGATGTTTTCGCTTTTGAAAAGAGAGAAAGCGGAGAAAGACTGATTACGGAAAACAGTAAGAAGTTTGGCACACCAGGCATAACACACTTCATAGGCGATTTCGCTGATATGTGCGTTAAAGGTATAGACAAGCCAGATGCTGTTTTTATAGGCGGACACGGCGGAAGAATGAACGATATAGTGGAGAAAGTAGCGAGTGTAATTCAAGAGAATGGTGTGTTGGTGTTCAATTCAGTTTCGGACAGTAGCAAAGAGATGTTTGAACAAGCCACAGAAAGACATGGGTTTGAGATTGTAAAAAGGCTGAATATCACGGTAGATAACCACAATCCTATTGAGATTATAAAAGCAATAAAGCGATGAGAAAGATTCCTCAACTTCTTATTGGTGCAGCAACTTCGGGCAGCGGAAAGACAACCTTCACAACAGGGCTATTAAGATTGTTGCGAAACAGAGGTTTGCGTGTTCAGCCATATAAGTGTGGTCCCGACTACATTGACACTAAATACCACGAATTTGCTTCAGGCACAACATCTGTAAACTTAGACCTTTGGCTATCGTCTAAAGAGCATGTGAAAGACATATATAATAAGTATGCCGACAAAGCAGACGTATGCGTGGCGGAAGGTGTTATGGGTTTGTTCGACGGATATAACGGTATGCAGGGCAGTAGTGCAGACGTGGCACGTACGATAAACATACCCGTTGTTTTATTGGTTAATGCTAAGTCCACAGCTTATAGCGTTGCAGCCACAATATATGGTTTCACAAAGTTCTGTAAAGATATAAACGTGGTGGGAGTTGTGTTCAACAACGTTGCTTCTGAACGTCATTTTTCGCTCTTGCAACAAGCATGTTGCGACGTAGGTGTGGAGTGTTTCGGATTTATTCCTCAACTGAAAGAACTTGAAGTGCCTTCACGCCACTTGGGATTAACGCTTGACAAGCGATACGACTTTAATCTGTTTGCCGACAGGATAGCCTCTGCCATTGAGCAAAGTGTAGACATTGACAAGATGCTCAAACATTGTCTTTGCGACATAGAAGAACAGCCAAACAAAAAACAGTTTGATGCTGTTTGCAAACCATATAGAGTTGCCGTGGCAAGTGATAACAGTTTCAATTTCGTTTATATAGAAAACATTTCTAAACTCAATACAGTTGGCGAAGTGGTATATTTCAGTCCGACAGAAGATGAAAAACTTCCTGAGTGCGACCTTCTTTATCTGCCCGGTGGATATCCTGAGTTCTACCTCAAAGAGCTTTCGTCAAACATTCAGATGCGCACACAAATAAAGGAATATATAGAGAGCGGAGGCAAGACCATAGCAGAGTGTGGAGGAATGATGTACTTATGCGAAAGCATAAAAGATATTGACGGAACGGAGTATGATATGGTGGGTGTGTTGCCACAAAAAGCCACTATGGAAAATATGAAGCTGACACTAGGATACAGAACTCTTGAAGTAAACGGCAGACTGTGGAAGGGGCATGAGTTCCACTATTCTAAGATTGAAGACACATCGAGAACAAACGCCATGAACATAGCCATTGCCAAAGACGCAAGAGGTAAAGAGGTGGCAACGGCACTATACAGATATAAAAACACAATAGCAGGCTACACGCACCTATATTGGGCAGAGTCTGACATTGAAAATCTTTGGAAGTAGATGAGAAAGATATACACCAAGCAAGGCGATAAAGGAGAAACGGCAATCTTTGGAGGTACACGGGTGCCAAAAGATAACGTCAGAATAGATGCTAACGGAGAACTTGACGAACTAAACAGCAGAATAGGGCTTGTCAGATTTATCGTTAGTGAGGAGATAAAGCGTGATGAGAGCAGGGCAAAGACACTCACGGGTTGGGAAAAGATGCTACACAAAATACAAATGGAGCTAATGTCTGTGATGAGCAACGTAGCTACACTTCATACCCAAAGAGAGAAAAATCCAAACCCACTAAATAGAGAATTAACAAGAGAGATAGAGAAGTTTATGGACGAAATGATGAGCGAGATGACCGAAAACGGCTTTTTCATTCTTCCAGGTGGTACTTACCTATCGTCGCAACTGCATTTGGCAAGAACTCAAGCAAGAAGAGCCGAGCGCAGACTATGCACTCTGAACCGAATAGATAAGGTGGACGACTGCATAATGACACTTATAAACAGACTGTCAGACTTGTTTTTCATAATGGCAAGGCACGATATGCACTCACAAAACTGGAGTGAAGACAAGTGGCAGGAGTTTGGATATAAGCGAAAAAAGAAAGTCAGTCCTCCAAAGCTTTAAGTTGTCTGACCTGCAAAGGGATATACACAACAGACGCAAACTATATACAGCTGACTTGCAAACTGTATATAGTCGTTTTGCAAACTGTATATAACTGAATTACAGACTATATATGGTTTAGAAAAGCAACAAACGACATACAGAAAGCGAGCAAGAACACACAACACAGAAAGACATAACTAAACAAATGGAAAATAAGCATCTAAGACCAATAATGCTAGCAGGAACGGGCAGCGATGTAGGCAAGAGTGTGATAGCAACAGGGCTTTGCAGAATATTCAAGCAAGACGGCTACACACCAGCACCATTCAAGGCTCAAAATATGGCTCTAAACTCTTATGCCACACCCGATGGATTAGAAATAGGAAGAGCGCAAGCTGTTCAGGCGGAAGCTGCATCTATTCCTTGCTCAACAGATATGAATCCGCTACTGCTAAAACCTAGTTCTGAACGCACATCGCAGGTAGTGTTGTTGGGAAAAGTTATTGGCGACAGAAATGCTTATGAATATTTCAGAAAAGAAGGAAGAGAGGAGTTGCGCAAAACTGTGAACGACGCTTTCGACAGACTTGCACAGAAACACAATCCGATAGTAATGGAAGGTGCGGGCAGTATATCCGAAATAAACCTTAGAGATAGTGACTTGGTAAATATGCCAATGGCTAAACACGCCAAAGCAAAGGTAATATTGGTGGCAGATATAGACCGTGGAGGAGTGTTTGCAAGTGTATATGGCTCTGTTATGTTGCAGACTGAAGAAGACAGAAAGCTCATTAAGGGGATAATAATAAATAAGTTCAGAGGAGATATAAGACTGTTTGAAAGCGGAATAAATATGATTGAAGACTTATGTAAAGTTCCTGTTCTTGGAGTTGTCCCTTACTATAAAGACATATATATAGAGGAAGAAGATTCTGTCGGACTAGAATTGAAAAACAAAACATACACAGAGGGCAAGGTAAACATAGCTGTTGTACTTCTACGTCATATATCAAACTTTACCGATTTCAACGTCATTGAGCAAGACAACCGTGTACACCTTTACTACACAAACAACACTAATGAACTTGAAAAGGCAGATATAATTATAATTCCAGGAAGTAAGAATACGCTCAGCGACCTATATGAATTGCGCAAAAATGGAGTAGCACAGTCAGTTCAACGAGCATACAGAGACGGGAAAACAGTTATCGGTATATGCGGAGGATATCAGATTATGGGAACAGAGGTAGAAGACCCTGCGGGAATAGAAGGCTCATTCAAGAAGTTGCCGGGGCTTGGTTTGTTGCCAACACGTACTGTTATGGAAGCAGAAAAGGTAACAAAACAAGTGGAATTTAAGTTTAATGGAGGCGAAAACCTATGTAGAGG
>JAUMWZ010000245.1 GCA_030529405.1 Bacteroides sp.
TATATGATTGATTTGCAAACTATATATAGTTTATTTTCAAAAAATATTCCGGCTACTTTCTATTTCATCACACCACACCTTTAAGTTATCGTCATAATAAACACTTTTTATATAACATTTTTATCTATTTCTACTCAAAGTTATATCAATTTGTATACTTTTGCGCCCGTAAACAGTAATAACATCAAAAAAAAGAAGAGTAAAATGAGAGTAAGATTTATGTTATTAGCAATTACAGTTGCTATTAGTGTGTTCACATTTTCTTCTTGTAGCGAAGAAAATCCTATTACACCTGAAGTTCCAAAGCCAAACATTCCGGCTCCTAAACCAGAAGAGACAAATCCAATACCATCATTCCACGACATCAAGTTCAACGGCAATGGTATAGTTATGGAAATAAAGCCTGTGGGATATCTAGGATACGTTACATATCCATTCAAGATTAAGGGAACTAATATGTTCTTAGACAAAAACCTAAACGGAATAAAGGACAACGGAGAAGAAATAAAAGACGACTTCGAGGGTAACCTTACATTGATAAAAGAAAGAGGAAAGGCTGTGTTCGTTATCTTAGGAGATGTGACGTCGTTTGAGCTTCTTAACCAATTCGAGGATAAAATAGTTGGAGAAGACCCTAAATACCCTAAGATAAGAGTATCTAACATCGATGCTTCAAAGTGTGCAACACTTAAAGAACTAATAGTAAAAGACAGCTCGCTAGAAGTGGTAGACTTGTTTAAGACAAAAGAACTGGTTAAACTAGATTTGACAGACAACGATGTGAGAAAGATATACCTTAAAAATACTACTAAGCTAGAAGAGATATCTTTATACAACAACGCTGACATAGATAGCACCATTGATTTTTCTACACTTAGCAGTTTGAAGAAAGCAAATCTTAGCTTTACTAACATAAAAGATATAGTTTTTCCAAAATCAAACAACATAGAGGTTTTAGAACTGATATCAACAGAAATAAGCAAAATAGACCTTTCTAACATAGCAAAGCTAAAGGTGTTGAAATATGCAGGATACAATATGACAACAATAGATATTAGCAGTTGCAATGAACTTGCAGACTTAAATCTGTATGGTGCATTATCACTAAAAGAGATAATAGACAACAAAGCGAACGAGGGAAAAGAAAAGTTGAAGTCGATAACAATAGGAGAAACACCTAAACTAACGAATTTTGACTTCACAAAATATGTGGGTTTGACAGAAATCATTGCTCACAATGACTTGGGAATAGACATAAACGAGTTGATAAATCGCCTCCCTGTGGCAAACGATGAAAGAGGGATATTGGTATTATCTAAGAAAAACAAAGATGCCATAAAAGACCAACAAGCGTTCAACAGTAAGAAGTGGTTTTACTAAATGATATAGAAAAACAATAAACGCCATAACAAACAAAAAGCTCTTGTGTAACAGAATAAAATCTGACACACAAGGGCTTTTTTCTTTTCCCTTAATTATCGCACCAAAGGCTACATACACAGCCTTTGCAAACCATATATTGTCAAGATGTAAATCATATATAGTTGAAAAGTCAGCTATATATGGTTTATTTCTA
>JAUMWZ010000246.1 GCA_030529405.1 Bacteroides sp.
AGACGAGGTATATAAACCTATACTCCAAGTTATAGCTTCCTTACTCTTAGATAAGGAAACTTTAACCAAGATAGGAAACTTACCATCTTTAATAGGCTGGTTACTTTTTAAGAAAAAGTTTACTCTCAATTTTTCCATAATACTTTCTTTTTTGTTCTACTTTATGTCCAAAAAACCAAAAGTTAATAAACCTTTAGTAGACAAATAGTAGAAAAGATTTTTGAAAGTCTTTGAAACCAGCTAATCAGCTACTTGCAGGGAACGAGATATTGGCAATTTTTCCCAAATAAATAAAAACGAAAAGAAAAGAAAAATAAAGCTAAAAGAACAAAGTCGACTCTAAAAAACTTAAAATCAAAGAGATAAAAGATTATTTTTGATACTAAAAAAATAACAGAAAAGGATTGTCAAACTATATATAGTTCAAAAAAGACAGACTATTGCTTGTTTCTCAATTATATTTGTTGTACTTTTGCACCGATTATTCCGTAATGGGTAAAACAAAGCATTGCGAAACGAGAGAGTTATCCAATCACCCACCGGAGCTAACTAATACACATTCATAAAAATGTACGCAATCGTAGAAATTAACGGTCAGCAGTTCAAAGCAGAAGCTGGCAAGAAGTTGTTCGTACACCACATTGCAGGCGCAGAAGGTGGAGCAACAGTAGAATTCGACAGAGTTCTTTTGGTAGATAGAGAAGGTAATGTTACAGTTGGCGCACCAACAGTAGAAGGTGCAAAGGTTGTTTGCCAAGTAGTTTCGCCTCTTGTTAAGGGCGACAAAGTTCTTGTTTTCCACAAGAAAAGAAGAAAAGGATACAGAAAGTTGAACGGACACCGTCAGCAATTTACAGAGCTAACAATCACAGAAGTAGTAGCTTAATCACTAACAATATTAAACTAAGAAGAAGAAATGGCACATAAGAAAGGTGTCGGTAGTTCGAAGAACGGCCGCGAATCACATAGCAAGAGATTAGGCGTTAAAATGTTTGGTGGTGAAATATGCAAAGCAGGAAACATCATCGTACGCCAAAGAGGTACAGAATTTCATCCAGGAGAAAACATTGGTATGGGAAAAGACCACACATTGTTTGCTCTTATAGATGGTACGGTAACATTTAAGGTAGGAAAAGAAAACAGAAGATTTGTTTCTGTTACTCCATTAGCATAATAGGCTAATAGACCTACTATTATATAAGCTATAAGCGTTGAATAAGATTATTATAATCTTGTTCAACGCTTTTCTTTTTTGTGTGGCTCATATAATTACATACTCCCTGCAACATATATTCATCATTATACATCATTCTCCTCTGCCAAAGCTATTTTTATGTATGGTTAAGCGCAGTTTTATGCTTATCTATTGTCTGTAAGTATCTTTTTTGTCATTAAACTTGCAATTATTTGTTAATAGTGTATATTGGTAGATGATTATGCGCTATTTAACCGTCGTGCATAATGCGCTCACTCCTCTCATCATACTTTTATATTGCTGTTGAAAACAATATATACTTGCTTTCTAAACCATATACAGTTTGCAAGTCAGTTATATATAGTTTACAA
>JAUMWZ010000025.1 GCA_030529405.1 Bacteroides sp.
ATATATAATAGATACTCAGCACACTATATCTTTATTCCAAATGTAGGATATGTTTCGCATTGTATGATATGTATTGGTGGGGGAGGTATAGTAGTTGATATTCAGCCCTTTTATTCAGAAACCGAGAGTACAGAATGGTGTCAAGGCGTTATAATATTACATTACGAAGGGTACTGTAATATAAAAGAACTGATGCTAATATCAGATAGAAACAAGTTGCAATATTCTGACGTGTGTGAGCGTATAGACTTTGTCAAAGAGAAAGGTTATCGTGCAACTCTGTTGTCATCGTTTGACTTTTCTACAATGACTCCCTGCGACGGAACTCAGCGCACACTATTGAGGTAGCAATAGCCACATTCAGCGATTCAGAGGTATTTCTTCCTTTTGGATAATTAGGAATATACAGTTTGCTATTTATCAATTCTCTCACTTCTTGACTTATCCCATTTCCCTCATTACCCATAACTATAAAGCCGTTTCTGCTTAGTTCTTTTTCGTATATATTATCACCGTCAAGAAGAGTGCCATATATGTTTTCTTTTTTGTCTATAAGAAAGGTCTTGATGTCAGTGTAATGAACTCTAACTCTTGCAATAGCCCCCATTGTGGCTTGCACAACTTTGCTGTTGTAAATATCTGCACTGTTTGGCGAGCATACTATATCTTCTATTCCAAACCAGTCAGCTATTCTCACTATAGTACCCAAATTTCCTGGATCTTGAATATCATCTAAAACAAGGCATATATTATCCTGTCCTATGTTTTTAGGCATATCATGCTGTGGTTGATAAAATATTGCAATTACATCTTGGGGAGTTTTTTGCTGACTTATTTTCTTTATCTCGTCATGTGTTGCACATACAGTTTCTTCGGCAATAACCCCTTTGTTACACTCCAACCATTCACTTGTTGCTATAAGCATTTTGCAACTTAGCGATGATATTAGGTCTGTAACCAACTTATTACCCTCTGCAACGAAAACTCTCTCTTCCTTTCTATTTTTCTTTATAGAAAGTGAGTTCACATACTTTATCTTGTTTTTGCTCAGCATATATATTTATATAATAAAATCTCACTTGGCTTTAGTCAAAGTAAATTTACCAAGTGAGATTTTTGTTGTCATATTAAAAATTAACTGTTATTATCTTTTGCATTAGATAAGTTCAAAACTTCTCTTGATAAACTTATTTAGTTCCTCGCCTCTAAGCATATTGTTTTGTAGCAAAGATAAATCAATCAGTTGTTTAATAACCTTGTTGTCTTTAGCATATTCTCTGAAGATGCTATTTTTATTGTTCTTCAGACCTTCTGCTTTACTTTCAAGTTCTGCAATCTTCTCTTTATTGTTCTCTCTATCCTTTTCTAACTCTTTCTTTTCAGCATCTATTGCTTCTATTTCATCATCAATTTTCTTCACATCTTCAGCTTTGTAAGACGCTTGTTCTTCAAGAATAGACTTTATTATCTTGTGGTCTGAGTTTAGCACCATGCTATACATATCCGGCATTTCTCCATAGAAACTCATTCCTGCTTGTATATTTGCCATTTCTTTCATTCTTCTCATGTACTCACTTTGAGTTATTATAATTGGAGATGAAGTATCGCCCATAGCTTGAATGTTTACAGAGAAGCTCACTTTGTCAATACTTGGTATCTGACTTTCGAATGCTGACGAGATAGCTTCTTTTTTGTTGAAGTCTATAATCTCCTCAACGTGTTCCTCTTTAGCTATCAGTCTGTCTATTGTGTCACTATCTACTCTAGTGAATACAACGTTCTCCAGCTTTTGTTCTAACATGCTTATTGTTGGAACATCAAGTTGCCCGTCCATCAAAAGCACGTTATATCCCTTGCTGTTTGCTATGTCTATGTATGCAAATTGAGCCTCTTTGTCGTTTGCATATAGATATACTGTCTTGTTGTTCTTGTCTGTTTGAGTTCCGCTTATCAGTTGCTTATACTCATCTAAAGTATAGTGCTTTCCTTCAGTATCTGTCAGTAGTGTGAAGTTCTTAGCTTTATCAAAGAAATCTTCTTGTGTAAGCATTCCGTAGTTGATAAATATCTTCAAGCTGTTCCACTTTTCCTCAAACTGTTGTCTATCATTCTTGAAGATAGATTGTAACCTATCTGAAACTTTCTTTGTTATATAGCTAGATATCTTTTTAACGTTAGAATCGCTTTGTAGGTAAGAACGTGATACGTTCAGAGGTATATCCGGTGAGTCGATAACTCCGTGCAACAAAGTTAAGAAATCTGGTACAATTCCCTCCACAGAATCTGTCACATATACTTGGTTGCAATACAGTTGAATCTTGTTTTTAGTAAGCTCTATGTTGTTTTTAATCTTAGGAAAATACAATATACCAGTAAGATTAAATGGATAGTCCACGTTAAGGTGTATCCAAAACAATGGCTCATCAGACATAGGGTATAGCTTTTGATAGAACGATTTATAGTCTTCGTCTTTCAAATCGCTTGGTTTTGATGCCCAAATAGGTGTAGTGTCATTGATGATATTAAGCTCATCTGTTTCCACTTGCTTACCTTCTTTCCATTCTTTCTTATTACCGAATGCCACTGGAATAGCAAGGAAACTACAATACTTATCCAATAGTGCTTGTATTCTTTCATGTTTTAAGAATTCCTTGCTGTCTTCATCTTCAATGTGAAGCACTATCTCTGTTCCTCTATCTTCTTTTTCTACGTTTTCAATAGTATATTCAGGACTTCCGTCACAACTCCATTTTACGGCTTGCGACCCTTCTTTGTGCGATTTAGTTATAATATCCACTCTGTTTGCAACCATAAATGCAGAGTAGAAACCTAAACCAAAGTGTCCTATAATTGCATTAGCATCGTTCTTGTATTTTTCTAGAAAGTCGTTTGCCCCTGAGAATGCTATCTGATTGATGTATTTTTCTATCTCTTCGGCAGTAAGACCTATTCCTCTGTCTATTATTCTTATTGTGTTGTCTTCTACTTTTACTTTTATTGTCAAGTCTCCTAATTCTCCCTTAAACTCTCCAATAGATGAAAGGGTTTTTAGTTTTTGTGTAGCATCAACAGCGTTAGACACAAGTTCTCTAAGAAATATTTCATGGTCGCTGTATAAAAACTTTTTAATGATAGGGAAAATATTTTCCGTCTTTACTCCAATACTACCTTTTTGCATAATCAATAAATGTTTTTAATAATATGTTTTTTAAGTTTTGTGTTATCTCTTTTGTCTTTGTTTTGTCTTGTATGACAGTTTGTCAGTAATGATGTCTTACTTAGTATGAGCACTATTTACATACCTTTTCCAAACTATATATTGTTGTCTTCCCAGTTATATATAGTTTATATACAGACTATATACAGTTTAGAAAACGATTATATATACTTTACTTTCGCCTTATGTACAGTGCGTTTTCCGTCATAATACGGCTGCCTTTCTGATTAAGTAAATGTGATAGTCAGCTTATTGTCATTCTCTTTGTAAGAAACATTGACGTTAGTGCCGTTTTGTTCGTTGCTGATTATTAGTTCAGATATTTCATCTTCCAAATACTTCTGAATAGCACGTTTAAGAGGTCTTGCACCATATTGCACATCATATCCCTTTTCTGCGATAAAGTCTATTGCTTTTTCGTCAATAGAGATGTTGTATCCAATGTTTTCTACTCTCTCATACAGTCGTTTAAGCTCAAGTCCAATAATCTGTCTTATTGATTCTTTCGACAATTGGTCAAATGTCACGATGTCGTCAATTCTATTTAAGAACTCAGGCGAGAACGTTTTGTTTAGTGCTTTTTCTATGATTGATTTAGAATGTTCTTTATTTGTTATGTCAAGATTTGATGTTCCAAATCCTATACCTTTACCGAACTCTTTCAACTGCTTAGTACCCACGTTTGAAGTCATTATCACTATGGTGTTTTTGCAATCCACTGTTTTGCCAAAACTATCTGTAAGTCTTCCCTCGTCCATTAGTTGTAGCAATATGTTGAATACATCTCCATGCGCCTTTTCAATCTCGTCTAACAGCACTATAGAGTATGGCTTACGTCTAATCTTTTCTGTCAGTTGCCCGCCTTCTTCGTATCCTACATATCCTGGAGGTGCACCAACAAGACGCGAAACGGTAAACTTCTCCATGTATTCGCTCATGTCTATGCGAATCATTGAGTCAGTGCTACCAAACATATACTTAGCCAATTCCTTCGCAAAGTGAGTCTTTCCTACTCCCGTTGGACCTAAGAATAAGAATGTACCGATAGGTTTGTTCGGGTCTTTCAATCCCACTCTGCTACGAAGTATAGACCTTACAACTTTTTCAATAGCCTCATCTTGCCCGATAACCTTACCTTTTAGTTCTTTTTTCATACTAGCAAGTTTCAGTCCTTCAGCCTCTGCCATCTTGCTAACAGGTACTCCTGAAATCATAGACACAGTATTAGCTATGTCTTCACTGTCTATATCTGATGGCTTGCTCTCTATTTGGTTGTCATAGCTGTTCTTAATGTTTTCTATCTTGGCTTTAATCTCTTTCTCCTTTTCTCTATGTTGAGCTGCGAGTTCAAAGTCTTGTGCTTTCAAGGCATCTGTCATTAGCTTTCTTGCTTCTTCTAATTCTTTTTCTGCCTCAATCATCTCTTCTGGCACCACAAAACTGTTTAGCCTGCATCTTGAACCAGCTTCGTCAAGCACGTCTATAGCTTTGTCTGGAAATTGTCTGTCTGTAATGTATCTGTCAGCAAGCATCACACACTGCCTGATAGCTTCATCGCTATACTTTACATTGTGATGAGCTTCGTACTTATCCTTTATGTTGTTTAGTATTTGCAGTGTTTCTTCTGTTGTTGTTGGGTCTATCATTATCTTTTGGAATCTTCTTTCCAAAGCCCCATCTTTTTCTATTTTTTTTCGATACTCATCTGTTGTTGTAGCCCCGATACACTGTAATTCTCCTCTCGCAAGTGCTGGTTTTAGAATGTTTGCAGCGTCCATTGAGTCTTCAGCACCGCCTGCTCCGACTATTGTGTGTATTTCGTCAATGAAAAGAATGATATTACTGCTTTTCTTGACTTCGTTTATTATCGTTGTTATTCTTTCTTCAAACTGTCCTCTGTACTTCGTTCCTGCCACTATATTTGTCATGTTTAGCATCACAATTCGTTTATCGAGCAAAATAGAAGAAACCTTTTTTTCCACTATGCGTGATGCTAATCCTTCCACAACGGCAGATTTTCCTACACCTGGTTCACCTATAAGTATCGGGTTGTTCTTCTTTCGTCTGCAAAGAATTTGTGCTAAACGTTCTATTTCGTTCACTCTGCCAACAACTGGGTCTAGCTTACCCTCTGCGGCAGCTTTTGTCATGTCAAATCCAAACTTATCTAATGCAGGAGTAGAGCTTTCTTTCTCTTTGTTTTTTTTGTTACCTTTTCCGAAAGTTTCGTCTTCAAGTTCTGTGTCGTTTCCAAACACATTGGCGTCAAACTCTTCTTCTCTGTTCATATCTATCGCTCTTTCTGTCAGCATAGACGCTTTTTTGCAATACTCAAAGAAAGAGTTATATGTAACTCCATTCATCTCTAATGCGTTTGCTGCAATATTATTTTTGTCTTTTAGCAACGCTAATACAAGATGTTCAATCTCTGTAGTGTTTTCTTGAAGTAGCTTAGCCTCAAGGTCAGCCAATCGCAATATTCTGTCAGACTCTACTGACAGAGTTATGCTTGATATATCGTTTGAATATGCACCCTCTCTAACAATGAAGAAGCGAATATCTTTTTTCAGCTTTTCAATGTTTATGTTTAGCATCTTGAATATTTCGCAAGCTCTGTTTTTGCCTTCTCTTATCACAGCCAAAAGCATGTGTTCTGGTCTGATAAAGCTATTGCTACTGTTTGCAGCCTCTTCTCTTGCGTATTTAATGATGCTGTCTAAATTATTTGGAAATCTATTGTTCATTTTCTATTTGTACTTTACAAGTATAAAAAAACGAGGTGTGTTTTCTTATTGGTTGTTTTGTTGTTTGTCTGCACCTCACTATTATCTGTATTTACAAATATAATACCAAACTATGTTTTTATGCTTAAATAGGTCTGCCAAAGAATGGTTTTTATTATTATTTTAATATTGCTACTGTCTTTATTTCTCTTTTCAAGAGGTTAGTTTTTATCACATCTAGTTTGCAAACCATATATAGCCTATTTGTGAACTGTATATTGTTTGTTAATAAACTATATATAGTTTGCTTCTAAATTATGAATGGTTTGTAAGTGTTTGATATATAGCTGTGTGTTGAGGTTTGTTTAATTGATTTCTGATGTGGCTTTGTCTGGTTTTTGATACTAGTATGCATAAAAAAACGAACAAACCACATTGAAAGTGATTTGTTCGTTAGCCGATTTTATTGTCTTGTTTTATATAGTCTTTTTCTTACTATACTTTGTTTGTCAGATTACTTCTTTAGTGTAAGCGTGTAATGTTTAGATGTATCGTTAAGGTTAAGAACAGAGTCTACTGCCATAACTATTGTACTATCACTTTCAACAATGAAGAAATGATTACAAAACTTGTCCTCGTTGTCTACATACTTAATACATTTCTTAGCCTCTCCTTCTGATTCTATGTCAAGATACTCAACCTTGCCTTTAAGTGACAGAGTTGTCTTTGGTTCTGTACCTAGATAATCCATGAAGATGTTAGCAGTGCTGTCTGCATTGATAGTTATAGTATAGTCAATTCCTTCGCACGAAGCAGCAGGAACAACACCACTATAAACCTTATTTGCAGAAACTACTTCTGTTGCTTCTGTTTGCTTGTTCTCCTCATTGTTTTTGCTCTTCATGTCGCATGATGCAAAAATGAAAAGAGAAGCAAGCAGTGTTAGACCGAATTTTCTCATTTTTCTTTTACTTTTTTAGGTTTATAAATTATTTAATTGAACTTGTTTTCTTTGATGTCTTTAATAATCTGTGCAAGCACTGTTTCTCTTTCGTCGCCGTAGTTGTATATCTCTCCGCTGTCTGACGAAGTGTTTATCTTTACAGATGCTACAAATCCGTTGCCCGAACTAGTTCCCTCTGTGTTTAATATCACGTGAGTTGGAATTTCGAGTATCCATTCTTTGCTCTCGTTTTGGAATGTTTCTGTTATAAATGGTATTCCAGCCGTGTCTTCGCCAACAGCTATTATCTTACCAACCTTATTGTTCAGAACGTTTATCAGTGCTTCAGACAGACCCGATGTTTTCTTGCTACACACGATAATCAATGTCGATATGGCTGGCTTTTGAGCTCCTTTTAGTAGGGAAGAATTGAATGTTAGTGTTTCGTTTCTTGCTGTATTGTTTTCGTTGTAAACTGTTTTTCCCATTTCAGAATTCATGTATTGATTGCTAACTAACATTGTTGCCAACACAGTGAAAGCCTTTGTGTCGTTTCCCACTGTTTTTCTTAGGTCAAGAACAAGGGTGTTTATGTCGTTACTGCTTATTTCTGATGCGAAAGACAATAGTTTGTCGTTGTGAAACTCTGCATTACCCTCTGTTCCACTTATGAATTTGTTGTACATTAGGTATGCAATCTTGCCTTTTCCCTCAACGTCTATTATCTTGCTTTTGTATATTGCTTGTTGTGCTATTTGTTCTGTGCCATTTATCACAATCTTCTCTCCTTCTGTAAGTTCAAACTTATCTGGCTCTTGTTCGTTAGCCTTTTGTTTTAGCTTATATTCTCCTCTTGTCAGTTCAATCTTACCATTGGGCTTTAGTTTGTTCTTTGCTGTGTTTCTGCTCACTATTTCGCCATTGACTTTTATAAACTTATCTCCTCTCAACATTCCAGCTCTGTATGCCGGAGACTGAGGTTCTACGTAAGTAATAATTATGTTGTTTATTGTGTCGTTGTTGTTTGGTTGAGCCAGTGTATATTCAAATCCATAGCCCACGTTGATTACTTCTGTGGCAGACTTTACGTTAGAGATGTTGTCTTGTCCTAGCTTTATGTTATTCAAAAAGTCTTTAGCTGGTATAAACGGGTTTACCTCTTTATATGAAGGCATAGCACTGTTGAACAGATATTTGTCTGACATGGTGTTGTATATCCATTCATCTAACGACGTGAGCGGTTTGTATTCTTCCCATCTATCTACTCCACAAGATGTTAGGGCAATAAGTAAAAGCGAGTAAAATATGCTTCTAGTCATATAAAACAATGTCTGTTTTTAGGTAATAGCGAGCAAAAGTACCAAAATAAGTCATTATAGCACACTTTGATATGCAAAAAGAAAATAAAATATGGCATAGCTAACGCCAATTACAACTATCTTTGCACGATGGATAAACTGTGTATAGTTAAGAAACAGACTGTATATAGTTTGAAAATAGAGTGTATACAGTTTGCAAGCAGACTGTATATGGTTTGTAATTAGGCTAATAATATATTGAAAATGAGCAATAACATAGCGGCACTTTTTTCGGGTGGAGTAGACAGTTCGGTTGTGGTACACTTGCTTTGCGAGCAAGGTTATAAGCCAAACCTTTTCTATATAAAGATAGGCATGGATAATGCTGATTATATGGACTGTTCTGCTGAAGAAGATATTGAACTGGCTAAGGCTACCGCCAGAAAATATGGTCTTGAACTTGATGTGGTAGATTTACATAAAGAGTATTGGGATAATGTTGCTAGCTATGCGATAGATAAAATAGGGAAGGGGCTTACTCCGAATCCCGATGTAATGTGCAACAAACTAATCAAGTTTGGCTGTTTTGAAGAAAAAGTTGGTAAACACTTTGACAAAACAGCAACAGGACACTATGCCACTACAATAGAGCAAAACGGCAAAGTGTGGCTTGGAACTGCAAAAGACCCAATAAAAGATCAAACCGATTTTCTTGCACAAATAAACTATCTGCAAGTATCTAAACTGGTGTTTCCAGTAGGAGGTTTGATGAAAAGTGAGGTTAGAGAGATTGCACTCAAAGCAGGACTTCCGAGTGCAAAGCGCAGAGATAGTCAGGGAATATGCTTTCTTGGAAAGATAAACTATAATGATTTTGTGCGTCGTTTCTTAGGAGAAAAGGAGGGAAATATTGTTGAACTGGAAACGGGCAAAATAATAGGTAAGCACAAAGGTTTTTGGTTTCACACAATAGGTCAGCGCAAAGGACTTGGACTAAGTGGTGGCCCTTGGTTTGTGATAAAGAAAGATGTTGTGGACAATGTTATATATGTGTCGAGAGGATATGGAGTGGAAACTCAATATGGAAACACATTCTCTATCAAAGATGTGAACTTTATCACAGAAAACCCTTGGATAGGAGAGAGTGGAGATATTGATATTACATTCAAGATAAGGCACACGCCCGAGTTTACTAAAGGTAAGCTAAGGTTTACGGACGGTATGTGTCACATCACATCTGAGGAGAAATTGCAAGGAATTGCTCCCGGTCAGTTTGGAGTTCTTTATGACAAAGACTCTAGAATATGCTTTGGTAGCGGAGAAATTGCAAGTAACATCTAAAGAAGCGAACGCCATTGTAGAACAGAGAGAAAGCTAGTCCGCTATAAAACACTCCTATGGCTATGTCTGGCATAAGCCCAAACACTCTGATAGATACACCGAATGTAATCATTGACGCTACTATAATCCAACCTCTTATGTCCATAATCTTGAAGACAGAGTGCTTTGTGTCGTCAAGAGATAGTATTCTGTTACTGTCTTTATGATATACTCTTTTGAATATAAATGCTGCGAAAAACATAATTACGGCTACTAAACCTAGTATTTCCATATATATGTTTGACGTGTTTTTTGTCCAGTTTGTGATTCCTGAAAAGGCTATGTCTATTGATGCAATACCCCAGAATAAAGCTGAGATTAGCAACAGTTGTTTCTTCGATACTTTTAGCATGATTGGTTTTTTATTGTTTTTGGGGCTACAAAGAAAGGCATATTAAGCATAATATAAAAATTGGTCTTTACTTTTTTAATAATAAACAGTAACTTTGTGCCTTGTGAGTGATTTTTCAAACTATATACAATTGGTTCGTAAACCATATATAGTTGCTTTTTAATTTATATATAACTGACTTTTCAACTGTATATGGTTTGGAAAGCATTTTTATTTGTTCAGAAAATCGCTCTTTTTTGTTTTCTACTATTATATATTTAGCTTATATGACATTTACGGCAGAAAATATTTTACTTGTAGGTTCCTTACTATTATTTATAAGTGTGGTGGCGGGCAAAACTGGATATAAATTTGGTGTTCCTGCACTTTTGCTATTCCTTGTTGTGGGTATGGCTTTCGGAACAGACGGGCTCGGATTTGAGTTTCACAACGCTAAAGAGGCACAATTTATAGGTATGGTTGCTTTGAGTGTTATACTGTTTTCGGGTGGTATGGATACACAAGTTAAAGAAATAAAGCCTATACTCAAGCCTGGGGTAATGCTCTCTACTTTCGGAGTGTTGCTTACAACATTCTTTACAGGAATATTCATCTGGCTTATTTGTGGTATGGAGTGGGCGTCGGTGCATATACCGCTTAGCGCATCACTATTGCTTGCTGCCATCATGTCATCAACAGATTCAGCGTCAGTATTCGCTATTCTAAGGTCGCAAAAAATGAACCTGAAAAATAATCTAAGACCTATGCTTGAGTTGGAAAGTGGTAGTAACGACCCTATGGCATATATGCTTACGATTATATTCATACAGTTTTCGCAGGCAAACGGTATGACTGCACTAGAGATAATGTCATCATTTGCAATTCAATTTATAGTTGGTGGTATATCGGGTTATATATTAGGTAAGCTAGCAATAAGAAAACTTAACAAGCTGAATATTGACAATACGGCACTATATCCTATACTGTTACTGTCTTTTGTGTTCTTCACTTTCTCAATAACAGACTTCCTAAATGGTAACGGCTATCTAGCTGTTTATATTGCAGGTATAATGGTAGGCAATAACAGAGTGATATATAGCAAGGAAATATATACTTTCATGGACGGACTGTCGTGGTTGTTCCAAATCATAATGTTCCTTTGTCTTGGATTATTGGTAAACCCACACGAGTTGTTAGGTGTAGCTGCTATCGCTCTTGTCATAGGTGTGTTTATGATTGTTGTGGCAAGACCTTTGAGTGTGTTTCTATGCTTGTCGCCTTTCAAGAAAATAAACTTTAAGTCTAAACTATTTGTTTCATGGGTCGGACTGAGAGGTGCTGTGCCGATAATCTTTGCTACATACCCCGTTGTGGCAGAAATAGAAGGCTCTGATGTAATGTTTAATATTGTGTTCTTCATAACCATTCTTTCGTTGGTTATTCAGGGTACAACTGTGGCTAAAGCTGCAAGACTTCTCGGACTGTCTTTACCTATGGAAGATAAGGTGGAGAATTTTGGCGTGCAGCTACCTGAAGAAATAGGTACAGACTTACAAGAAATAACCATAACTAAAGAGATGGTGGAAGAAGTGGATAATCTACGTGATATGGAATTACCAGAAGGCAGTTTGGTAATGATAGTCAAAAGAGAAGACGAGTTCTTAATACCTAACGGAACACTTAAACTGCATGAAGGAGATAAGCTATTACTAATATCCGAGAAGAAAAAGAAAGAATAACCGCAAACTATACGTTAAACAAACAGAATTAGTATGTGAAAGAAAATCTTTTTTACTACTTTTGCCAAATATAATCGGAGAGAATGAAGATTAAGGAAGTTTTATGCGCCCTTGAACAATTCGCGCCTCTGCCGCTACAAGACGGATATGATAACTCTGGCTTGCAGATTGGATTGACAGATGCGGAAGTAACAGGGGCTTTGTTGTGTCTTGACGTTACTGAAAAAGTTATAGATGAAGCTATTGACAATAACTGCAATGTCATAATTTCTCATCACCCTTTGATATTTAAGCCTAATAAGTCAATCACTGGTGCAAACTATATTGAAAGATGCATCATAAAGGCTATAAAGAATGATATTGTTATCTATGCGGCACACACAAACTTAGATAATGTGAGAGGTGGGGTAAGTTATAAGATGGCTAATAAACTAAATCTTCATAATGTAAAGACACTTATTCCGCAAAAAGAAGGACTTGTAAAGATAGCCGTATATACTCCACACGAATATGTAGATACAGTGAGGCAAGAACTGTTCAGAGTTGGTTGCGGAAATATGGGAGATTACAGCTCTTGTAGCTATAATATATCTGGTGAAGGTACTTTCTGTGCGAAAGAAGGAAGCAACCCTTTCTGCGGAAATATAGGTGAACTGCACACAGAGAAAGAAACAAAGATAGAAGTAGTATCGCCAAACTACTTGATGAATAAAGTCGTTTCTGCTATCAAGAGAGTACACCCTTACGAAGAACCAGCCTTTGATATCTACGAACTAAAGAACAGTAACGAGTTTGTGGGTGCAGGAATTATTGGTGAACTAAGCACTCCTATGGCGAAAGAAGACTTTCTGATGTATGTTAAGCAAGTATTCTCACTAAGTAGTATAAGGTATAACGACACGACAAAAGAGCATATAAAGAAAGTTGCTCTATGTGGTGGTTCGGGTTCATTCATAATAGACAAGGCAATAAGTAAAGATGCTGACTGCATAATTACTGCTGATATAAAGTATCATGATTATTTTGGTAGGGAACAGGTGTTAATAGCTGACATCGGACATTACGAGAGTGAGCAATACACTATAGAATTATTGAAAGAAATCATAGAACACTCAGCAAAAGGAGTGAGAATATTGACAACAAAAGTAAATACGAATCCAATAAAATATTTATAACAATGGCTAAACCAGAAACTAAAATTCAAAAGGAATTGAGTGTTGAAGAAAGACTAAATTCCCTTTATGAGCTACAAAAGACTCTAAGTAAGATAGACGAGATAAGAACACTTAGGGGCGAGTTACCTCTTGAAGTTAGCGACTTGGAAGATGAAGTGGCAGGTCTTAAAACAAGATTGGAAAAGATAAAAGAAGAGATTGCTGAGTTGAGCAATGTTATCACAACTAAGAAGCAAGAGATTATTGATCATAAGACTAACATTGAGAAATATAAAGAGCAACAAAACTCTGTGAGAAACAACAGAGAATATGACTTCTTGACTAAGGAGATTGAGTTTAAGAACCTAGAAGTAGAGTTGGGCGAGAAGAAGATTAGAGAGGCGCAAGAGCAAAAGAAACAAAGAGAAGAAGATATTGAAAAGACAAATTCTTTATTAGACGAGAAGGAGAAAGACCTTGTTGTTAAGAAGAAAGAACTTGAAACAATAGTTGCAGAAACTAAGTCTGAAGAAGAAGTCTTGAGAGAAACTGCAAAATCTATTGAGGTTAATATCGAGGAGCGTCTTCTACAATCTTTCAAGAGAATCAGAAAGAATGCCCGCAACGGTTTAGGTATTGTTTACGTTCAACGTGATGCTTGTGGCGGTTGTTTCAATAAGATACCACCTCAAAGACAGCTTGATATTCGCTCAAGAAAGAAGATTATAGTTTGCGAATATTGCGGTAGAATACTTATAGACCCTGAATTGGCTGGAGTACATGTAGAAGCTAAGGAAGAAAAGCCAGTAAAGAAAAGAGGTATAAGAAGGCGTACTGCGGAGGAATAGTCTACTCTATATTTCATATTATAATACACATAAGCGGTTTGAAATTAAATGTTTCAAACCGCTTTTTTTATATACTCCACCACTATGATATTCCATTGCTGTTCCCTTTCATTACAAAGAGCCACAAAATCAAATATAGCTTTCAACTAAGCCATATATCATTTAGAATAAAACTATATATCAATTGAAACTAAACCATATACTATTTGCAACAAGACTATATACTATTTGAAACTAAACTAAATATGGTTTAGAAAGCGGTTGTATATTCTTTGAGAATGACCTAATAATTGTTTAAGAATGTGGTGTTCTCACTGTGTTATCTCATATTATTCAATAAAGAACCACACGAATATAAAACTCAATCTACTTTACTTACACATAATTTTTCTTTTTATACACACGCAGTTCTATTTTATCTCGCTTATATCTCTTAACTTTGCGAGTTCTATTTTTCAAGCGATTATTATGCAAGACGATAAATATATAAGTGTGTATGGAGCACGAGTACACAACCTAAAGAATATAAACGTAGATATTCCCAGAAACAAGCTGACTGTCATTACTGGTCTTAGTGGAAGTGGAAAGTCATCATTGGCTTTCGACACCATTTTTGCAGAAGGTCAGCGCAGATATATAGAAACTTTTTCTGCCTATGCAAGAAACTTTTTGGGCAACCTTGAGCGACCTGATGTGGACAATATTACAGGGCTTAGCCCCGTTATTTCGATAGACCAAAAGACAACGAATAAGAACCCACGTTCTACGGTAGGTACAACCACCGAGGTGTACGACTATCTTCGTCTTCTTTTTGCACGTGCATCTACTGCATATTCCTATATCTCTGGCGAGAAGATGGTTCGATATACAGAAGAAAAAATACTTGAACTTATTCTTGAAAAATACGAGGGCAAGAAGACGTATATACTCGCCCCACTCGTGAAAACACGTAAGGGACACTACAAAGAACTGTTTGAACAACTTATAAAGAAAGGTTTCTTGAGGGTCAGAGTGGACGGAGAGTTGCGCGAACTTGTCTTTGGAATGAAACTAGACAGATATAAAAATCACGACATAGAGCTTGTTGTTGATAGGCTAATTGTTTCTGCAAAAGACGAGAAGAGGCTAAAGAATAGCATCTCAAATGCTATGAAACACGGCGACGGACTTATAATGTTGCTTGACGAAAACACTAATGAAGTCAAACATTATAGCAAGAAATTGATGTGTCCATCTACTGGATTGTCATACAAAGAGCCTGCACCACACAACTTTTCGTTTAACTCTCCGCAAGGAGCATGTAAATGTTGCAAAGGTCTTGGAGTGGTCAATGAGATAGATATTGACAAGATTATACCCGACAGAGAGAAGTCTATATATAATGGTGCAATAGAGCCATTGGGCAAGTATAAGAACAGTATGATTTTTCTTCAAATATCTGCTGTATTAGAAAAAAATGACTTTAACATCAAAATGCCTATATCTGAGTTGGATAGTGACACTCTTGACGAGATACTCTTTGGCTCTGATGAACGCATAAAAATAAAGAGTAAAGACATAGGCACATCGTCTGACATGTTCGTGAAATATGAAGGAGTGGTAAAGTATATAGAAATGTTGCAGTTTACCGATAATGCTAACGCTGCAAAATGGGCTGAACAGTTCTCTAAAACATCTATCTGTAAGGAATGTAATGGCGAACGATTAAACAAAGAGTCGCTACATTTCAGAATACACGACAAGAATATCAGCCAACT
>JAUMWZ010000247.1 GCA_030529405.1 Bacteroides sp.
AAACAGTCTAAAGACAAGGCAAAACAAGTGTCTAAAGAACAAAAACAAGCCTTAGAACAAGCTAAAAGCTGGATAAAGCCAACAGCTTTGGAAGATATGCATATATATACTGAAGACAACGTAATAAAAGCTTGCCGTAAACACTCAATGGAGGTGCTTAATGTTATCAAAAACAATCTGAAAACACTTGTTTGCGGATTAGACCTTGCAGAAATAAAGGGCAAAGACTTGATACCTTCTCATCAACTTGCTTTGTCTGTCGGCATTATGGACGATGATTGTCCTCCATTCTATACTCAACAACTGACATACGAAGAAGCCATACAATATCTTCGTAGAGAGAACATCACACCCGACAATCACACTGCAAAGGGATATAATATGGTGTCTTACAAAGGCAAACGCTTAGGTTTTATCAAGAATATAGGCAACAGAGCCAACAATCTATATCCGCAAGAGTGGAAGATAAGAAGTGGATACATTCCAGATGATGTGAAAACTGTGATGTGATGTGTTCACTGTAAATCATATATATATACATGCTTTCTGCAAACTATATATTGCATACTTATAAACAATATACAGTTGATTTGTAAACCATATATAACCAAAAGCACAACTATATTATGATTTAGAATCGTACTATAAAAAGGTGTTCACGTCATAAAAAGTTATGTCAGAAGAGGAATATAAAGAAAAAGAAACGCAAAAACGATGACAAAACAAGTCAGACAAATATAGTAGCCAAAAAGGTTGATTATATGGACTAAAGAGAAGAGTGGCAACAAGACAAGAAAACATACACTATTGATACATTAAAAAAGCATACAATAGTGCAAAAGATAACGCAAACAATAAAGCCACCAATATGAATAAGGGTGTAAACTAAATTGCGTAAAGCTAAGATTATAAGATAGTAAGATTAAAGAATAACACCTTTTTTGATGATAACATTAGCATATTGGGCAGTATCTCCAGTAGCCACAACAGCAAAAGCCTTCTTTGCTCTGTCATAAAACTCGAATCTTTCTAATCTGCTAATATTTACATTTTTCGAGCAATACATATCAAACACCCTTCTGTATGAGTTTTCCACTGCCGGATTTAGTCTATCTCCTTCCACAGCTTGCATCATAATTACTGGCGACTCTACATATTGGTCAAGCTCAAACAGTGGCATAACTCCCTCTAGAAGGCTTTCAATAGTAAGCCCATCAGCACGAATTACCCTGCTGTTTGTAGATTCCACAGGAAAATGTGCATCACAAAACACAATTTCATCACCATGTCCCATAGCGCAAAGCACTTTGAGCAACTCGGGACTTAATAAAGGAGAAACACCTTTCAACATATAGTTTTCTGTTTATAATTTAATGATGCGTAAAGGTATGAAACATTTGCAATGAACAAGCAAAAGAAAGACTAAAAACAAACTAAGCGGGATTTTTTGCTCCTTTTGTATCGACAAAGGGAGAAGAAAAGAAGCGATGAAGAGAAGGACAATGACAGATTAAGTGAAAACAAA
>JAUMWZ010000026.1 GCA_030529405.1 Bacteroides sp.
TCTTTTGCACGTTCTTCATTTATCTCCGACAGCTTGCCGTTAAGATATTGCTCCATCATCAAGGTGCCTATCGGAACACCGTAAGTAGCACCATAACCACCATTCTCTACATACACTGCAATGGCTATCTTAGGATTGTTCATCGGAGCAAATCCCATATAAATAGAGTGGCTCTTGCCCCTGTTTTCAGCCGTACCTGTCTTTCCGCAAATTTCTACTCCCGGAAGTATAACTCCTGCTATTGAACAAGTGCCACCAGTAACAGCACCACGCATACCTTTTACTATCGGTTCGTAATGCTTAGAATCTATCGTAGTTTTTCTTCTTATTTTGTAAGTAGACTCTATATCGTCTCCTTCTACACTCTTAACAACATGCGGAGTGATAAAATATCCTCTGTTGGCAATCGTAGCTCCCAAGTTTGCTATTTGTAGTGGTGTTGTCAATATTTCTCCCTGACCTATGGAAATACTTATTACCGTAAGCGCGTTCCAGCGTCCTTTATAATGGCGGTCGTAAAAGTCTGCATTAGGTATAAGCCCTCTCTTCTCTCCAGGTAGGTCTACACCAAGTTTATATCCAAAACCTTGAGAAACCATGTGGTCTTTCCACACTGTTATTGCCTTTTGTGGTGACCCGTACTTTTTATCTCCAAACATTCTCACCAAACCCCAACAATAGTATGCATTACAAGAAGTGGCAATAGATGGCACAAGAGTTAATGGCGACGCATGAGGGTGACAACCAAGTTTAAGGCGACCATATCTAAAAGCGTTGCTACAAGAGAATGCAGTGTTGTTTTCGTCTATTATGTTTTCCTCCAAAAACACTAATCCTTGCGCAGTCTTAAAGGTAGACCCCGGCGGATAAGCACCTGTTATTGCGCGGTTAAGAAGTGGTTTTCTATGGTCTCTCTGCAATTCCATGTGGTGTTTTCCTCTCAATCTGCCCGAAACACTTCTTGGGTCAAAAGTAGGAGAAGAAACCATACACAGAATTTCTCCAGTAGATGGCTCGATAGCAACTATACTTCCTATCTTGTTTTGCAATAGTAGTTCTCCCAACATCTGTAGCTGTATGTCAATGCTCAACGTAAGGTTCTTACCAGACACAGCTGCCTTGTCATACTCTCCATCTTTATATCTTCCCTTAATTCTTCCACGAGAATCTCTAAGCAATACTTCCTTACCTTTTTCGCCTCTAAGAATTTTCTCGTAAGTACTTTCCACTCCAGATTTACCTATATAGTCTCCTCTGACGTAATAGTTATCTTTTTCAATGTCTTTCAAAGACACCTCGCCTATATCTCCTAGTATATGTGCAGCCGAGTTATACGTAAATTCCCTTATGTTTCTCTTCTGAACATAAAAGCCTTTATATTTGAATAGTTTCTCTTGAAGAACACCACATTCCTCGGGCGACAACTGTGTCATAAAAACTTGATTAGTGTATTTCGAGTAACCAGGATTTCTTCGTCTGTCTTTTATATCAGACATTCTCTTGAGGAATGTTTCTTTATCTATGCCTAATGAATTACAAAAGTCTAGAGTATCAAGGTTCTCAATTTCATTAGGTATGACTGTGATGTCGTATGCAGGTTGATCAAAAACAAGTAGTTTACCGTTTCTGTCGTATATAGCTCCACGTGAGGGGTATTGAGTCTTATTCAAGAAAGCGTTACTATCAGCATAAAGTTTGTATTCTTCAGTGTGTATTTGAAGAACAAATAGCCTTATGATATAAACAATAACTATTGATATGGCTATTGACCCTATTATATACTTACGCTTTTCTAGATTATAGTCCTTACGCATTACTATCTCCTAACAAACTCTATGCAGGTTATAAAAAACAAAGTAGAAACTACAGAGCAAATAGCAGTAAATATTATCTCAAATATAGAGAATGAGAAATACTCAACTGCATAAAACAGAGTGTGGTGTATGAATATCAGATAGAAAACATACTTCATGAAAGGGAAAGCTCCCATACTAGTGAAAGACGGTATAATGTTACCTTCAATGTCGCTAGACTTGAACAGATTAAGGAAGTAAGGCCTCACGAAAGCTATAAGAACGGTTATCGAGGTGTGCATTCCTAAAGTGTCGCAAAACATATCCATAATAAATCCCAAGACAAATCCCCATATAAGTAGAGAGTTTCGTGAAACAGAAGAGTCTAGCTTTAGAATAAACAAAACATAAAGTAATGGAGTTGCATATCCAGCTATATTTACATAGTTGAACACCAAGACTTGAAGTAAAATCAAGACTGATAGCCAAAAAACTCTGTTTAGAAATTGTATTACCATTAGTTTCTCTTTTGCTTATCTAAGTTATTTATCTCTTCTCTGTCTTTTCTAGTTATAATTTTCACGTCACTTATCTTTCCCAAGTTTTCAGCAAGTTTTACTTTTATGATGTAAGAAAGTCCGTCTTTTGAGGGATTATACTCATCTACAACCCCAACCATAACACCTTCTGGAAAGACTGTTGAATATCCGCTTGTTACTATCGTGTCTCCCACACTTATGTCAGCATGCATAGGCAGGTCTTTAAGGTAGGCAAACCTAGAATCTCTCTTTTCCCACTTTAGTTGTCCAAAATAGTTTTTGCCCGGTATTTTACAGCTGATATTAGACTTTGTATTAAGTAGCGAAAGTACTAAGGAATAGTGCTTTGAAACTGTATATACTATACCTACAATTCCTATATTACCTACAACTCCACTATCCTCAGTTAATCCGTCAGCTGTACCTTTATTTATGGTGATATAATTATCTGCCATATTGATGCTGTTTTTGACCACTCTGGCATCTATAATATCATACCCCACTTCGTAAGGTTGTTTTATCTTGACAGAGTCATCAACCAACTGGGCAGACTCCCATTTTTGCTTTTCGTACAATAGTTGCGCAACCTTCGTTTCAAGAAGGATATTATGCTCCATGAGCTGTTTGTTCTTCTCTTCTAAATCAAAATAAGAGTTTACCTTACCATATATCTGATAGATTGAACCAGACACGACATTTGAAGAGTTAAGAAACAAGCTGTGATGATAGTTGTTATACTTAAACAATAAAACAAAACTGGCTACCTCTAATATAAAGAATAGTAACCAGTAGTTGTACCTTTTAATGAAGTCAATAAGTTGCCTCATCTAGTTTTATCTTATCAAGAACGAAAATCTTTCTATATTTTTCAAAGCAATTCCTGTACCTTTTGCCACTGCGTGTAGTGGGTCTTCAGCCACATGGAACTTGATATTAAATTTTTCTGTCATACGTTTATCTAACCCCCTAAGTAGAGCTCCGCCACCAGCCAAATATATTCCATTCTTAACTATATCAGCATAAAGCTCTGGTGGAGTTTCTTCCAACGCCCTGTGTATAGCTGTTTCAATCTTCTGTATTGATTTGTCAAGACAGTGAGCTATTTCTTGGTAGCTCACAGGTATCTCCATTGGCAGTGAGTTTATTCTATTAGGTCCATGCACAATGTAGTCATCTGGCCCGTCTTCTCCCAACTCTGTGATTGCAGCACCTACATTTATCTTTATACGTTCAGCCATTTTCTCGCTGACTTTTACGTTGTGCTGACGACTCATATATTCTTGTATGTCTTCTGTAAGCTCATCTCCTGCCACTCTTATCGAGCTGTTTGTAACTATACCTCCAAGAGAGATGACTGCTATTTCAGTAGAGCCACCACCTATATCAACCACCATATTTCCTTCAGCCTCTTCTACATCAAGTCCTATACCTATTGCTGCTGCCATTGGTTCGAATAATAAACAAACTTGACGTCCACCTGCTTTTTCAGCCGAGTCTTTTACTGCTCTAAGTTCTACCTCAGAACTTCCACTTGGCACACCAATAACCATTCTAAGGTGAGTGTCAAACAACAATCTCTTAGAAATAACCTGTCTGAGCAGACCTTTTATTAAGTGTTCGCAAGCATAGAAGTCTGCTATCACTCCATCTCTTAACGGACGTACGGTTTTTATATTATCGTGTACTTTTTCGTGCATCATTTTTGCCTTCTCGCCGACTGCAATCATTTTTTCAGTTCTACGGTCAAGGGCTACAACTGAAGGTTCATCAACAACTATCTTACCATCTTTTATGATGATAGTGTTAGCTGTTCCTAAGTCCATCGCTATATCTTGTGTCAAAGAAAATATTCCCATTTTATTGTTTTATTTAGTGTTTGAAATGACGAATGCCTGTAACAACCATAGACATTCCGTTCTCGTTGCAATAGTTAAAGCTAAGTTCGTCTTTAACCGAACCACCCGGTTGTATAACAGCATTAACACCTTCCTTGTGTGCTATCTCTACACAATCAGGGAATGGGAAGAATGCATCTGATGCCATTACTGCTCCGTTAAGGTCGAAGTTAAAGCTTTTGGCTTTTTCGATAGCTTGTTTTAGTGCATCTACTCTTGATGTTTGCCCCACACCGCTTGCCATCAGTTGTTTGTTCTTAGCAAGCACTATTGCGTTTGACTTACTATTCTTCACAACCTTATTAGCAAACAGAAGGTCTTCAATCTCTTGTTGCGTAGGTTGTTTTGTTGTCACAACGTTTAGGTCTTCTGCTGTTTCAGTCTTTGTGTCTTTATCTTGCACCAACACACCGTTTAGCAATGAGCGAAACTGTCTTGTTGGCAACTTAGCTTCTTTACGTACAAGTATTATTCTGTTTTTCTTTTGCCCCAACACCTCAAGTGCATCTACATCATAGTCGTTAGCTATTATTACCTCAAAGAATATCTTATCTATTTCTTCTGCTGCAGACTTGTTTATTACTCCATTTGTTACCAACACTCCACCAAAGGCAGATACAGGGTCACACTCTAGTGCTGCTTTCCAAGATTCAAGCACAGTAGGGCGCGATGCTATACCACAGGCGTTGTTATGTTTTAGCACTGCAAATGTTGTTTCATCAAATTCGTCAATAAGTTCTATTGCCGCATTTATGTCAAGCAGATTATTGTATGATATTTCCTTACCATGTATTTGGTCAAACACTGCTTCCAAGTCGCCAAAGAAATAACCCTTTTGGTGTGGGTTTTCTCCATATCTGAGCGGTTTTTGAGTGCTTTCAGACAAGCGGAAAGAAGAGCATTCGTCTTCGTCAAAGTAGTTGAATATGGCAGAGTCATAGTTTGAAGAAACTGCAAATGCTTCTTTAGCAAACCAACGACGTTCTTCTAACGACGACACAGCTCCGTTTTCCATCAACATCTCGTATAATGGTTTGTATTGTGCTTGTGATGCCACGATGACAACATCGTTAAAGTTCTTCGCTGCTGCTCTTATCAGCGATATACCGCCTATATCAATTTTCTCTATGATGTCTGCTTCTGGAGCGTTAGACGCAACAGTTGCCTCGAACGGATAAAGGTCTACTATTACAAGATCTATTTCAGGAATCTCATACTTTTCTATTTGTTGTATGTCTTGCGACAATTCTCTACGGCAGAGTATTCCTCCGAACACTTTAGGGTGAAGTGTTTTCACACGTCCGCCAAGTATTGACGGATAAGAAGTCAAGTCTTCTACTGCCTTGCAAGGATATCCAAGAGATTCTATAAACTGACGAGTTCCACCGGTAGATAAGAACTCTACCCCCTCAGAGTGAAGTTTCGTGATAATTTCTTGTAGCCCATCTTTGTGATAGACCGAGACAAGTGCTGTTTTAATTCTTTTAGCGTCTGACATCTAACAGTATTGTTTTATATATTTGTTTAGAATGCAAAAATATAGAATAATATTCTATGAGTGAAAATATAATGCAGTTTTTAATGATAAAAAATGAGCTTTTACCCGATTAAAACATAAACGATATGACACAAACAGATAGTCTTTTGAAAAAAGAATAAGAAAAAGGCTGTTGTAAACCATATACAATCAACTTGCAAAGCATATATGGTTTGAAAAACGACTATATATATTTTGCAAGTTGAGTAAGTATAGTTTAGAAAAGGACGTTAATTAGTCAATTCTTCCAGCATCATTGTTTGAGTTTCCCATTCTTCCACGAGAGAGTCTATTTCTTTCTTTTTTGCAACATATTTTTCGTGCAGCGACATATCAGACGCACCATCTGGAGTAGAGAGCAGTTCCTCAATCTGCGACAATTCTCTCTCAGCCTTTTCAATCATCTTCTCACTGTTTTCTATTGCTCGCTCCACTTTTTTTATCTGTTTGTTCAGCTCTTTTTGTTGCTCATAACTATTCTTAGCCTCCGCCTTATCGTCTGTTACTGTGTTTTTAGTTGTTTGCGACTGAACTTTTTGAGTTGTGCTTTTCTGAAGTTCGTTAAGACTTTCCATTTTTTTCTTCTTCAGATAGTCATACACACCGCCTAAGTGTTCTATCACTTTTCCGTTGGCAAACTCATAGACCTTAGTAACAAGTCCGTCAAGAAAATCACGGTCGTGGCTCACAACAATAACAGTTCCGTCAAACTCTTTTATAGCTTTTTTCAACACATCTTTAGAGCGCATATCTAAGTGGTTAGTAGGCTCGTCAAGAATAAGCAGATTTGTAGGTTCAAGCAACAGCTTAACCATTGCCAAACGAGTGCGCTCGCCACCCGAAAGCACTTTTACGGGCTTCTCAATTTCCTCTCCTCTGAACATAAAGGCAGCAAGAATGTCGCGCATCTTAGTGCGTATGTCGCCCGTAGCAACGCTGTCTATGGTGCCGAACACAGTAAGATTATCGTTCAACATCTGTGCTTGGTTTTGCGCAAAATAGCCTATCTCAACGTTGTGTCCTATCTCTAACACACCTTGATAGTCTATCTCTTGCATTATGCACTTTATCAATGTAGACTTTCCTTCTCCATTACGCCCGACAAAAGCCACCTTATCTCCCCTATTGATTGTGAATGTTGCTCCGCTAAACACAGTGTGGTTGCCGTAGTCTTTGCGCAAGTCTTTGCAAACAACCGGATAGCTTCCGCTTCTTTTCGATAGAGAAAACTTAATGTTAAAAACAGAAGTATCGTCTTCGTCAATCTCTATCCGCTCCACCTTTTCCAACTGTTTAATTCTACTCTGAACTTGCACAGCCTTAGTTGCCTTATATCTGAATCGCTCAATGAAAGCCTCAGTATCTTCAAGTTGCTTTTGTTGGTTTTCGTATGCTCTAAGTTGTTGCTCTCGACGCTCTTTGCGCAACTCCACGAAGTCGTCATACTTAACCTTATAGTCATATATCTTTCCGCAGTTTATCTCTATGGTGCGGTTGGTTACATTATTCAGAAAAGCCCTATCGTGACTTACAAGTATAACTGCATTAGCCTTGCTCATCAAGAAGGATTCTAACCATTCTATGCTCTCTATATCAAGGTGATTGGTAGGTTCATCAAGCAACAGCACATCGGGCTTGCTCAACAACAGCTTAGCCAATTCTATACGCATACGCCAACCGCCCGAAAATTCGCTGGTGGGTCTGTTTAAGTCTGCCCTCGAAAAGCCTAACCCCATTAGAGTTTTCTCTATATCTGCTATATAGCTATCCCCTCCTGCCATCAGAAATTTATCGTTCTCTCTAGTATATTTCTCTATAAGGCTCAAGTAAGATTCACTTTCATAGTCCGTACGTTCTGCTATTTCACGGTTTAGTCTGTCTATTTCTTGCTTTAGATTTTTTATATGTTCAAAAGCTGTTGATGTTTCTTCAAGTACAGTAGTTGTATCTGCCAACTTCATAACCTGAGGTAGATATCCTATTTTTACATCTCTAGCAACCGACACGACTCCGCTTGTTGGCGATTTTACTCCACTTAAAATTTTGAGCATAGTGCTCTTGCCTGCCCCGTTTTTCCCTACGAGTGCGATGCGCTCTTTTTTATTCACAACATAGCTAACCTTCTCAAACAGAGGGGTAGCATTAAATTCCACACTAATATTATCTACTGAAATCAAACTCACTATATCACATATTTTTAATAATACACATAAATATAGAACCCTCAATCTTTTAACCTTTATTTTTAAGGTAGTATTCTATAATCGCCAAAAATACACATTATCGTGATTATTCTTGCAAAAAAGAAAACTTATAAATCATCATATCACTTAACAACAGAGGTTGAAGCCAAGAATACACAAGAAAAGGTACACATCTGATTATCAACGAATAAAAGGATAAACGAAGCATAAACAGATGTAATCAGTAGACAGACAGCAAAAACAAAAGTAAAATAAAGTAAACAGATACTATTTGTTTTCATAAAAAGAAATAAAAGATTGTATATGAAACCAACTACTTAATGTTTTATTATCTACTTTAGGCGTGTTAATATTATTGTGTGGTGTGTAAATAAAAGGTTCTCTATTGGCTTGTAGATTATATATGATTTAGAAATCAGTTATATATAGTTTGCAAGTTGGCTATATACAGTTTAGATGCAAAATAAACTACATTGAAAAAGCAAGCTAAAGTAATTCACAAAAAAAAGAAACTTTGGCTACTTGGGCACGTAATATAAATATTTAATCTTTAATTTATTATTAATATTTCAACAAGACTAAAATGCTGAATTACAGAAGGTATAAAAGCGACACTAGGCTAAGTAATTTTCCCATAAAGTGGATAATTACCGGACTGATACTCTCTTTACTATCCGGCACACAGGTATTTGCTAACACTAGCAAAGTTAATTTACAGAGCAGTAGCAGTCAGCCCAAAAAAGTTACCGTGAATATTAAAGGTACGGTATTGGACAAAAATGGAGAACCAATTATTGGAGCTACCATAATGATAAAAGGAACAAAGCTGGGTTGTTCTACTAATTATGATGGCGAGTTTACCTTCAAAGGAGAACTTGACAAAGACAATCCAACCCTAATTGTTTCTTCTATTGGATTTATTACCAAAGAGGTTAAGGTAAAGCCTAACACTGACGTGAAAGTAGTGCTTGAAGAAAACATGGAGCTAATAGAAGAAGTTGTGGTTACAGGTATCTTCAAACGCAGAGAAGACAGCTTCTCTGGTTCGGCAAACAAAATAAAGAGCGATCAGATAACAAAAGTAACCTCTGGAAACGTACTCAAGGCTTTAGAACTTCTTGACCCAGGTTTCAGACTTGGTAGCAACAATGTTGTGGGTTCTAACCCAAGCGGACTGCCAGACTTCAACTTAAGAGGTAAGTCGAGCATAGGAGATTATTCGACAGACGAAAAAGTAGTTCTCCGAGGAGATGTAGACACAAGACCAAATCAACCATTGTTCGTTCTTGACGGAATTATTGGAGTTAGTGTAACGAAAATCATAGACCTTGACCCAAACTTGATAGAAAGTGTAACAATACTGAAAGATGCTGCGGCAATGGTACTATACGGTTCGAGAGCATCTAACGGAGTTATAGTGATAGAAACAAAAGCACCAGAAGCAGGCTCGTTAAGAGTGGGATACTCGGGCAACTATAAACTGCTAGTGCCAGACTTGAGAGATTATAACTTGGTAAACTCTGCCGAAAAAATAGACCTTGAGAAAAGAGCTGGCATATATGATGAAACAAGCAATATAAACGAAACACAAAAACGGTTGGATAACCTCAGACATAAAGAGCTTGAAGTACTAAGAGGAGTGAACACTTATTGGTTGTCAGAACCTGTAAGAACAGCCTTTGCACATCGTCATGCTATAACAGTAGAAGGAGGAGACAGCGCACTCAGATATAAACTTTATGCAGGCATAAACGAAGCACCGGGTGTGATGAAGAAAACTGGGATAAAAAGCAGAAACGGTAGCATCGACATCAGATACAGAAAAGGAAAGTTCTTACTAAGCAATATCCTTTTTGCAGACTATGCAGAAGCTGACAGAACATCATCTTATGGCAACTTCGGACAGTATGCACTAATAAACCCATACTATAGAAAGTTTGACTCTAAAGGAAACATAAGAAGATATCTGGAAGAGATAACCTACAACCTAAACGATAACTATTCGTATACTTACAGAGTAGGAAACCCACTTAGAAACACGTTGCTAAACACTTTTGATAAGAATGAAAAGTTTGACGTGAGAAACGCTTTGAAACTAGAGTATTCTCCAACTAACAATTTAAGATTGTCGTTTGATGCGTCGATATACAGAGAACAATCTGAAAATAATGCTTTCAAATCGGCTAATCACACCGACTTTGAAGAAGTGGCAGAGGTGGAAAACAGAGGTAGCTATGATTGGAACAGACTTATCAAAAAAGGATATGACGTGAGCGCAACTATAAGCTACAACAGAATGTTTAAGGAAAAACACTTCATATCTACATTTGCACACTTCAACATAAAAGAAGACATACTACACTCAGCTGGAATTTACCAAACAGGTTTCCCTAATGAAAGTATGGACGAAGTATTCCTTGGCTCACTGCCAAAACAAACATCGGGTAACGAAAGCACAAACAGAGCAATAGGTGCACTTGCTACTGCCAGCTACACTTATGACCAAAGATATGCAGCAGATGCAAACTTGAGAATAGATGCATCATCTGAGTTCGGAAGAAATAATAGATATGCTCCATTCTGGTCTATTGGAGGTAGATGGAATATAGATAGAGAAAAGTTTCTAAAAGGAAACAAGGTGGTAGATGAGCTTGTACTTAGAACAAGTTATGGTATAACAGGAACTCAGGGCTTCACTCCTTACCAGGCACTCAAGATGTATACATACAGAGGGCTTGCAAGAATTTATGATAGTTCAGACGTTATCGGAGCTGAATTAGTAGGTATAGGAAACCCAGACCTAAAATGGCAAACAACTTCAGCATTCAACGTTGGGTTAGACTTTAATATGTTTAAGGGAATATTTAGTGGTAGATTAGAATACTACAATAAATATACTTATAATACAATATTAAGCCTTTCGTTGGCACCATCTATAGGTTTCAATACCGTTCCTGAAAACTTAGGAAACATATCAAACAAAGGATTCGAGTTCACTGCGCGTATTATGCCTATCAACATTCCTGAAAGACAGATGAATTTAAGCATAGCCGTTACGGGAAGTCATAACGTAAACAGGATAGAGCAAATATCTAATGCACTAAAAGTGAGAAATGAGGAGCTGGTAAAGAAAGCACAAGAGGGCTCAGGTGTTACTAGACCACTTCCTAGATATGAAGAGGGATATTCTCAAACAATGATATGGGCAGTTCGTTCATTAGGTATCGACCCCCAAACAGGTAGAGAAATATTCCTAAATAGGAATAATGAAAGAACAACTGAATGGAATCCGGCAGACATGGTACCTGTTGGTGATACAGAACCAAAACTTACTGGTGTGTTAAGTTTTAACTTCAATTGGAAAGGATTTAGTCTTTCACTCGCTTCACGATATACATTCGGCGGAAAGATGTATAACACTACACTTATTGACAAAGTAGAAAATGCAGACTTAAACAAGAATGTTGATAAGAGAGCGTATACAGACCGCTGGCAAAAGAAGGGAGACAACGCTAGATTCAAAGCTGTAAGAAAAGAAGAAGCTAACTCAGTTACAAAGGCATCGACTAGGTTCCTTATGGAAAATAACGAATTAGTGTTTAACACTATAAATGCACAATATAGATTTGATAGACAAAAACACCCTTTCATGAATAGACTTGGAATATCAGCCGCTACTGTTGGAATATACATGGAAGATTTATTCAGATTCAACTCTATCAAAGTGGAAAGAGGTACTTCTTATCCTTTGGCTAGACAGGTTTCTATGTCACTTGGTGTAACGTTTTAACATGAAAAGAATATGAAATACATATACTCAATAATAATATTAGCATTAAGCTTTTCATCTTGTGCAGACTGGTTGGACGTAGAGCCTAAGGTAAACACGAAAGAAGAAAAGATATTCAACAGTGAGCAAGGTTTCAAAGAGGCTCTTACTGGGATTTACATTAAACTGACCACACCAGCCTTGTACGGTAAGGAACTTACTTACGGCTTTATAGATCAGTTGGCACAAAGATATGTGAGCCCTGTTCAACCAACTGTGAAGAACAACTTCAGCTCGCCTACTTTCTATAACTTCAAAAGAAGTTCGGTGCTAACCGAGACGTATACAAACAACATATGGGGTCAGTCGTACAACATCGTGGCTAACATTAACAACTTGATTGCTAATATAGAGTCAAGAGGAGATGTTATAGCTACTAATGGGTTGAAAGACATCATACACGGCGAGGCTTTAGGGCTTAGAGCTTTCATTCATTTTGATTTGCTTAGAATGTTCGGTCCTTTCTACAAGTCGAACTCTAAATCTCCGTCAATACCTTATAGACTATTATTCAACAGAGATACGAGAACGCTTCTTACAGCTGAGCAGGTTGTAGACCTTGTTCTTGCAGACTTGAAGAAAGCAGAAGAATTATTGAAAAACGATGCTATGAGCATCACATACCCGTCAAATACTGAAAGTTTCTCTCACGCAAACTTCTTGAGCAGACGTTCAAAGAGAATGAACAAATATGCAGTTAAGGCTTTGATGGCACGTGTATATATGTATAAAGGCGACAAAGCTTTGGCTAAGGAGAAAGCTAACGAGGTTATCAATGCAAAGAGAGAAGACGGCACCTCAATTTTCCAATTCGTTGTTGATAACTCAAAAGACCATCTGCTTTCTAAGGAATTGATTTTTGCAATCAGCATGGATAGTAAGAATTTTCAAACTACCATTATGCAAAGTTTCTTGCTTTCACAATTCTCTAACACAAATGCAGGAAGTAAGGAAAGAGTGAACGAAATTTTCGACACTAAGGTAGATGGAACAAACGACATACGTATGAGAGAGGCTGGCGGATTCAACATTACCAACCTTTTCTGTGCTACAAAGAAGTATCAACAGGACAACTACTCTGAATCGCTAAACAACACTATTCCGCTTATCAGATTAGCAGAGATGTATTACATAGCATCAGAAGCGACAGACGATTTAACAGAAAGTGCTAAGATACTTTCTAACGTTAGAAAGGCAAGAGCATTAGATGTGATAGACTCTTTCAGCAACGAGCAAGATAAGGAATTTAACATAGAAAAAGAATATCGTAAAGAATTCTATGCAGAAGGGCAATTGTGGTATTACTACAAAAGAAAAGAATCAAAGAAATTCCAATTCTCTCCAATCAAAGATATGAAAGAGGAACATTACAGATTCTCACTGCCAGACGATGAAATAACCTTTGGTAACCTATAAAACAAGAGGAAAGAACATGAGAAAGAATAATTTTATAACACTACTTCTTATATCGATATTTGCAACTACACTATACTCTTGTGAGGAACAAGAGATACAGCCTTTCTCTGCAGAGACGGCAGTAAACTTCGTTGTGGGCTCAGGAGATAACTGGAATATATATGAAGAAAACATACAAAGAAGTTATAATGTGTATGATACATTGATAGCTAAGAAGCAATTCCCTTTAGAAAGTTTCACGATAAAAGCTAGACTTGACATAGAAGGAAAAACACCCGAGAAACCGATAAAAGTAAAACTCTATGCCAAGGAAGTAAAGGGAAAAGAAAAGGTAAAAGTAGACCTTCCGGAAGTATTATTTGAGGCAGGGCAAACTGAAGTATATTTTGATATTAAAGTATATACACCTAGGAACTACAATATAGTTAATCAAGTTCTAATTTGTATAGACTATGCAAATAGCGATGTAGTACCTGGAACAAAGTCGCGTCAGGAGTTCCTGATACTAGTAAAGGACGAGGCGGAGAAAACTTTCCAACAAGGCACACTAAGTATACCAGAAGAGGAATATATAGCTACATTTGAACAATACCTAGGAAAGTTTGGAGAAGTAAAATATAGATTCGCAGCTATCAACACTCCTAAATCTCCAGCAGGAATAGACGATATTAAGCTAAGAGTAGCATACTCAAAGCTGTTACCAACAGAGGCTGAATATGGGTTGCAAGGAGCACTACCTACATACAGAGAGAAACTTAAAGAATACAATGAGAAGCACCCAGACGCTCCACTAAAAGAGAGCGACGGAACTCTTGTAGAACTACCAAATTAGAGTAATAGTATTCATCAATATTATTCAATAATATGAACTTCAGAAACATAATAGTAGCATTATCAGTAGTAGCATTCCTTTCTTCGTGCTATAAAGACCTAGGAAATTATGACTACAACGAAAATATCTCTGACATAACAGTTAAGCTAGAAAAAGTCTATAGCACAAGAAAAAACAAAGCAGGATTTTCGTATAGCATAACCCCAGAGATTGAAACAAACAATCAGAACAAAGAGCTGAAATATGAATGGTATAAATCAACAGACTCACGCAACAAGGGAGATTTAGTAGGCACAGAAAAGACATTAAATCTTTCTTTCAAGCAAGGCGAAGAACTGTCGCAAAAATATCACTTAAGACTTTACGTCACAGACCAAACCAACAACACAGTGACTATGCGTCACACTGTGCTACAACTAATAGAACCTTACTACGCATCTTGGATTGTTCTGCACAAAGACAATTCGCACGCTGAGTTGGGAGCAGTTAGCTACGTGCTGGGAAAATATGAAGTAGAGCCAAAAGCATACACAAAAGAAAGAGGAGAATCACTTACCGGCGAGCCACACAATATAGGAGTTAGACAAATATCTAACCACGTTTATGCTGGAAACTGGCTATACTCAATAGAGTCACAGCTATACCTTAGCACATCAAACCTTGATGAAAGTGGACTAATCTCTACAGGAGAAAACTTTGCACTAAAATCAAGCTGGAAGAAACTCATCAACACAGAGCAAATAAAGACTTTTGACCCTGCTAAGATAACAGGTACAGGTGGGTCAAACAATGGTTATGCTATGTCTGTGAATGGTGCCATATTCACTAGTAATGAGTACAGCCCTGTGATGTATCAAGTAACTCCTGACAAGAATGTCTTTAAAGATGAAGAAGTAAGAATAACAAAACTTGGTGTAGCAGCACAAGGGGCAATAGGCTATGACGAAGCAGG
>JAUMWZ010000027.1 GCA_030529405.1 Bacteroides sp.
GCAAATATATACGTTTTATTTCTATTTTATAAATTCTATCAGCTTTTTATATAGGTATTGATGTCTTTTTATGTGTATTTATATGATAATCTTTCACTCAGAGGAGATTACTAGTTGGTTTATTTTGTTTTCCTATTTACCTATTACAAACAAAAAAGGGAATAGACTTTTAAGTCTATTCCCTTTAATATGTTTTATGTTTTGCTCGATTACTCAGCTCTCAAGCTGTAACGCTTAAAGCAAGTAACTGTAAGGTCTTTGTCCACAGTCTTTAAGTAGTCAGCAACTGTAAGTTTTGCATCTTGAGTGTATTCTTGTTTTAGCAAGCATACTTCTTTGTAGAACTTGCCTATACGACCCATAGCAATCTTTTCAATCATATTTTCTGGCTTACCTTCTTGACGTGCCTTGTCTGCTGCTATTTCTTTTTCTTTTTCTACTATGTCAGCAGGAACATCGTTTTCGTCAAGTGCGATAGGGTTCATAGCTGCTACTTGCATTGCTACTTCTGCACCTACTCTTGCATCAACTTCTTTGTTAAGAACTACCATAGTGCAAAGGAAGTTCTTGCCTTGGTGGTTGTAGATAGAGATAGAAGGACCTTCTACTGTTTCATAGCCGTCTAGTTCCATCTTTTCGCCTGTGATACCACTTCTGTCTGTTACTGCATCAGCAACTGTTCCTGTACCCATTGGAAGTGCTTTTACTTCGTCAAGAGTTTTGCATTTGTTTGTGATAGCAAGGTTAAGTATATCTTGTGTTAGTTTTACGAAATCTTCATTCTTAGCAACGAAGTCTGTTTCGCATTTCAAAGCTATCATTGCTCCAAAGCCATTTTCAACCTTAGCCAAAACGCAACCTTCTGAAGCTTCACGGTCAGAACGCTTTGCAGCAACTGCTTGTCCTTTTTCTCTGATGATTTTCATTGCTTGATCGAAATCACCGTTTGCTTCTGTAAGAGCGTTCTTACAGTCCATCATACCAGCACCCGTCATTTTACGAAGTTTGGTAATATCTGCCATTGTTACAGCCATAATATTCTGTTTTATTTTAGGTTAATAATATTGTTTTGTTTAGAAAAAACAAAGAGTTGAAAACAGAGGTAGGAGAATTGTCTAAATAAAACTTAACTCTCACTCTCTCTACTCTCAACTCTTTCTTATAAATAGATTTATTTATTTTTATTCTTCATCTTCTTTCATGTAAGCAGCCGCTTTTGATGCGTTTAGTGCATCAGCGTCAGACTTATCAAGTCTTGCTTTTGAAGATTTTCTTTTGCCTTTGTTTGCAGATGCTTCGCCAGCTGCTTCCATATCTACTTTTTCTGCTTTTCTTTCTTCAAGCCCTTCTGTCATAGCAGCACAACATGCATCAAGAATTATTTCTATTGACTTTGTTGCATCGTCATTTGCTGGTATTACGTAGTCTATGTTTGCAGGGTCAGAGTTTGTGTCTACAATTCCGAACACAGGTATTCCTAAGCGGTTAGCTTCTCTTACTGCTATGTGTTCTTTCATTACGTCTACAACGAAAAGAGCTGATGGAAGACGAGTTAGGTCAGCGATTGAACCTAAAGTCTTGTCAAGTTTTGCTCTTTGACGTGAGATTTGTAGGATTTCTCTTTTTGAAAGGTTAGAGTATGTACCATCTTTTGTTAGTTTGTCGATAGTAGCCATCTTCTTAACTGCCTTTCTGATAGTAGGGAAGTTTGTTAGCATACCTCCTGGCCAACGTTCGATAACGTATGGCATATTCACAGATTGTGCTTTTTCTGCAATTACTTGCTTAGCTTGTTTTTTAGTAGCTACAAATAGAATCTTCTTTCCTGATTTTGCTATTTGCTTTAGTTCTTCTGCAGCTTCATCTACTTTTGCTACAGTTTTATGTAGGTCAATGATGTGGATACCATTGCGTTCCATAAATATATAAGGAGCCATTGCTGGGTTCCACTTTCTTTTTAAGTGTCCGAAGTGGCAACCTGCCTCCAAAAGTGCATCAAAATTTGTTCTTGACATGTTTTTTTCTTTTTTAATCGTTTACTTTCTTTTTTGTTTTTCTTGAACCAACCGCTGGGTAGTCTTTATTGTTTTGATTGTTGTTCTAGAGTCCCAGTGGTTTAGATACTAAACGCAGCTTCAGTTGGTTGTTTACTTTGTTGCTTTGTGGTGTTTTGCTTGCTTTTTTCTTTCAATAAGATATTAGGCACATATAGCATATTCCCACATCGTAACAATAGTATTAACGCTTACTGAACTGGAATCTTTTACGTGCTTTTGGACGTCCTGGTTTCTTACGTTCTACCGCACGTGGGTCACGTGTCATGAATCCTTCAGCTTTCAATGCTGGTTTGTCTTCTGCGTTAATCTTCACAAGTGCTCTTGCAATTGCTAGTCTTAGTGCTTGTGATTGTCCTGTAAATCCACCTCCGCAAAGGTTTACTTTTATATCATACTTTTCAGCTACTCCAAGTTTGTTAAGTGGTTGCTTAACTACGTATTGAAGTATTGAAGATGGAAAGTACTGTGCAAGGTCTCTCTTGTTGATAGTAATCTTTCCTGTGCCTTCGCTAACGTATATACGTGCGATAGCACTTTTGCGTCTGCCTAATGCATTAACTACTTCCATTATCTGCTTATTTGAATAGGTTAATATCTATTTGTTTTGGGTTTTGTGCTTGATGTTTGTGTTCGCTTCCAGCGTAAACATAAAGGTTCTTTAGAAGTTTTGCTCCTAAGATATTCTTTGGCAACATTCCCTTAACAACTTTCTTAAGCAATCTCTCTTCTCCGTTTGGTTTTGTAAGAAGTCTTGCAGGAGTCATTTCTCTTTGACCGCCTGGATATCCAGTGTATGATAGATATACTCTGTCTGTCCATTTGTTTCCTGTCAATTTAACTTTGTCAGCGTTGATAATGATAACATTGTCTCCGCAATCTACGTGAGGAGTAAAGTTTGGTTTATGCTTTCCTCTTAGCAATTTCGCAACCTTAGAGCCCAATCGTCCTAATGTTTGATCGGTAGCATCTACTACAACCCATTCTTTGGTTGCAGTTTCTTTGTTTGCAGAAATGGTTTTGTAACTTAAAGTGTTCACTTTCAATTCTGTTTTAATTATTA
Source organism: Bacteroides sp. (assembly GCA_030529405.1). GTDB lineage: Bacteria > Bacteroidota > Bacteroidia > Bacteroidales > Bacteroidaceae > JAUMWZ01. The sequence goes on from JAUMWZ010000027.1 coordinate 3,118, forward strand.
CTACTAAAAAACTTCATACATAATTAAGCCCCCGGACAAAGAGCTTTAACCAGTTATGAATATAGCCGATTACCAACTAACGGATAGTAATCGGCTTGCAAAGGTACTAATATTCTTTGAATAGACAAATGTTACACTCTGTTTTTTAGTGTGATAATGCTATTCTTTGTTCTCTTAACATTCTATGTATGTGTATGATGTATGTTTGCTAGGGTGTTTATGTGTTTTCTAGTTTGTGTGTTTATTTTTTAGGTTCTTCTTTTGTCGTTTGTTTGTTTAGTGTCTTTTTGTTGATGTTGTGTTTTGTATGAAATTCAAGTTTACTGCCTTTAAGTAGTACAAGACGTCTTATTGTTGGCAGCTTCTTATAGTTTTCTAATACTATGTCTTGTAGAACTTCTATTGTCATTATTTCCTTGTTTTTGCCTTCTTTGAATTCAATTTTGAGGTTTTTTATGCATGTATCACAGCCTCCGTCAATAGTTATGATTGAGTATTTCACGTCATTTACTTCTATATGTAAGTCGTTTGAATATGCATATAAATCTAATTCTATTTCCACTCCATCTTGTGCTTCTGCGCTATAAGTGTTGTGTGAGCAGTCATATACATATTCTTCGTCTGTGTCTATCTCCATTTTACCGTTCCAGAACTTGTTTAATTTAACTGCTCTTTCACTATCTTCTATGATGAAGGTAATTTTCCCTTTTACCTCACTGCTTAACGTCATTTCTTCACATACCGATTTGAATATAGAGTTTTCAAATCCTTTGCAGTTGTGATATTCTATCTGATTATTTTTCTTTTCTTGCGAAAATGCGCTTATGCTGATTAGCATTGTGGCGATTAAGAATACGATTTTCTTCATAGCTGTAAAGGTTTTGGTTATTACTTATGATGTTTCCTTTTTGCGAAAGTTATTGATAATGATTTGAAAAATCAAGCAAAGCCTTTGTTTTTTACACGTTTAGGAGGTATGTTGATAAATATTCACAAAAAAGATATTTATAAAGCAGAAAACCACTGTGTCTTGTGTCTATGTTGGTGAGGTTTAATGCTGTTTTATCCCTTATACTTCTTGCTTATAGATGATATACAGCCCATTTGTAAATGATAAACAGCTGACTTGTAAACTATATATAACTAACTTGCAAATTGTATAGAGTTGTTTTTCTGTTTATATATGAATTAAAAAAGGCTTTGTTTTATTTTGTTTCCGATGTGATTTCGTATGTTTGGATATTTTATTTTACTGCATAAAAAAATGGAGCTGAACTTTCGTCCAACTCCATTATGCAATTTAGTTTACTACTGTTTCTTCAATATTACAGTACTATAGCTTCAGAAGGGCAAACTTCTGCACAACTTCCACATTCAGTACATGTATCAGGGTCGATTGAATAAATATCACCCTCAGAAATTGCTGATACTGGGCACTCGTCTATACAAGTTCCGCAAGCAATACAATCGTCAGTAATTACGTAAGCCATTTTCAAATAAATTTAATTAGTTAGTCAGTTATAATTTTACACTGCAAAGCTACTACTTTATATATAACTTGCACAAAAAACAGATATAAAAATAACATAAATTTTATTTTATCACATTAGCCACAGGTCTTGTTGCCTTTTGCGGGCAATATATTTTAATAACTTTGTCGCCCAAATTGGCTTACATACATATATAATTTATGACTGCAAGAAGACGAATAGAGCTTTTGGCTCCAGCAAAGAACCTTGAGTGTGGAATTGAGGCTATCAACCACGGTGCCGATGCTGTATATATAGGTGCACCACGCTTTGGTGCGCGTGTTGCTGCGGTCAATTCGTTAGAAGACATTGAACAGTTGGTTTCTCATGCACACTTGTTTAATGCGAAAGTATATGTAGCCATAAACACAATTCTTACTGACGATGAGTTGCAAGAAACAGAGGATATGATACACAAACTTTATCATATTGGGGTTGATGCAATTATCATTCAAGACTTCGGCATTACTAAACTAAATCTTCCGCCAATAGCGTTGCATAGTAGCACACAGATGGACAACAGAACACCCGAGAAGGTTGAGTTTCTGCACAAAGCTGGGTTTGAACAAGTGGTGTTAGCTCGTGAACTCACACTTAAACAGATAAAAGACATACACGCAGCTGCTCCAGAGGTGCAGTTAGAAGTGTTTGTTCATGGGGCGTTATGTGTTAGCTACAGTGGTCAGTGTTATGTGAGCCAACACTGTACTGGCAGGAGTGCCAACCGTGGTGAGTGTTCGCAGTTTTGCCGTTTACCTTTCAACTTGATTGATAGCGACGGAAAAGTCATTGCTCAAGACAAACATCTGCTGTCATTAAAAGATTTGAACCAGATTGAGGAGTTAGAAAAAATAATTGATGCAGGAGCTACCTCGCTAAAGATAGAGGGCAGACTTAAAGATGTTTCTTACGTTAAGAATGTAACATCTGCTTATAGGAAGAAGCTTGACGAGATTTTTGCCCGTCGTGATGAATATGTTAAGGCGTCATCAGGCATTGTTGAGCTGAAATTTGAGCCAGAACTGGAGAAAACTTTTAGCAGAGGATTTACAAACTATTTTCTTCGTGGGCGCGAGCAAGGCATATATTCCTTTGATACCCCTAAGTCTTTGGGCGAAGAAATAGGAGTGATAAAAGAGTCGAGAGGGATACAACACATCATAAGTGGCGTTAAACAGCTCAATAACGGTGACGGATTGTGCTTTGTTGATAGTGAAGGCAAGATGAAAGGCTTCAGAGTGAACAAGGTAGAGGGTAACAAAGTGTTTACTACTGAACGTTTGTCAATACCTGCAAAGACTACTATATACCGCAATTATAATCACGAGTTCGACAAGGTTCTTTCAAAAGAAAGTGCCACAAGACGTATGTCTGTCAGCTTTTCTCTTTACGATAACGATGCTGGATATGTTCTTTCTGTTACAGACGAAGACGATAATAGGGTAGAGGTGTGTATATCTTGTAATAAAGAGATAGCAAAGACCGACCAAACGGAGAACATCAAAAAACAACTTTCTAAGCTAGGCGGAACGGTGTTCTATATGTCCGACCTGCAAATAAACTTATCCAAGAATTGGTTTATACCTAGCTCTCTGCTTGCCGATATGCGCCGTATGGCAGTGGATAAGTTAATTACCGAAAGACGTAACAACTATAAACGAAAGGAATATGTATTTGCTCAAACAGAACACTCTTTCCCCGAGAAGAAGATGAACTATTTGGCAAACGTAATGAATGGTAAGTCTGCACTTTTTTATAAGCAACATGGCACCGAGATAGTAGGTCTGGCATACGAGAAACAACCTGTTCCAAACTCTGTGTTGATGTTTTGTAAGCACTGTTTGAGGTATAGCATGGGCTGGTGTCCTATTCGTCAGCGAGTGAAATCGCCTTATAAAGAGCCTTACTTTCTTGTTGATAGAGAGGGCAGGAGGTTCAGACTAGATTTTGACTGTAAAAACTGTGTGATGAAAGTAGTTGAGGCTTGACTCAAGTAGTTTGCTTTTTGTGCCACACGTCTGTACAAATTCTTTCTTCCTTATGCCTTTCGTTGCATGATAGTGTGAAGAAATAGTTCCTATACAGTTATTATAAATAAAAAAGGTATGTGTCTGTTGAGAAACAAGAAACACATACCTTTATTTTTTATCGTTTATATATGGCTTGTAAGCGATATATCTCTTGCAAGTAGACTATATATAGCTGACTTTCAAACTGTATATTGTTTGCAGATAAACTATACATCAATGACTTGCAAACAGTATATGTGTAATTTTCTGACTGAGTATAGCCTTACTTATATATCTTTATATTTTTATTCCAACACTTCTAGAGGCATATAGTCTAGTCTACTTGATTGGCTAAGTATGCAAGTCATACTTTTGGCATTCTTATATCCAAACATTTGCAGTGCGTGTATTTCTTTTGGATAATACAAGTCTTCTGTTGTGAAGTTCAGATTATCTTTTATTCTCTCAATCATAAACTCGCTACTTGCATTTATCCTAAACTTATGTTCTTTTGGTTCGCCTTCTGCTGTTATTGGAGCATCGTTTTCGTCGCTGTGATAGTATAGTGAGATATACTTTGATAGACCTTCTTTTGAGTATTCATACCTTCCTTCTACCACCTTTGTTCTATATCCTTCTTTGTTTGTGCTATATGCGTAAAACTTTTTCTCCTTGTTTCTTACCAAGAATATTCGAGTGCCTTCGTCAAACCCTTTGTGCAGGCTGTTTATTACTTTTAGTGTTATGTAGAAGTCTGTAACTCTCACTTTTTTAGTTACTTCTTGTTTAGTGATTATGTCTTTTACGTGTAACAATGTTGCACCCTTTTGTTTGCCGTGTATGTGTATTGCGTTAAAGCTATATCCAGGATAGTGTCCGCTTTTAGCCTCTATTATGTCTGAGTTTGCAGATATTGCTTCGTATGCCATGTTACCCCTAACTACGGGAATTGGTGTAGTTAATCCCACCCTCACTTCATAGTCGCCTGCTGGCATTTCAAGATTTTGTTCTTCCAAATCTTTGTTGCAACAGCATGTGCATGAGCTTAAAATCAAGGGTAATGCGAGTAAAAATTGTATTTTGCTTCTCATTTTTTGTAGTCTTTTTAGTGTTAAACTTTTTTGTTTTTCGTTGTTCTATGTCCTGTTGCTATTCCTGCTCTTGCTTAGGTTTGCTTTTGAACATAGAGTAGAATACAAGATAGAGTAGGATAAAAGGAAATCCACCTACCAACCAAATGATTGATATGTTTTTCAGTCCTGCTTCTTCAAGTGCTTTTCTTATTTCCATACTGGTTTTATTTTTTATTATCTGTCTGTCAGATAAGTGTTTATTACCAGCATCGTTTTGATGCATTGCTTTGGCGTATTTTATAGCTTACTTTGTTTTATGTTCTTTGTTGCTTAGTTTCAAACCGTATATTGTCTGTTCCCAAACCATGTATAGTTTGCAAGTAGACTGTATATAGTTTAGTTGTCAGTTGTATATGGTTTGCAAAACACCTCTTCTACAGTTTGTTTCTGTTGCGTTGTCGTTTGCTCTTGCGCTCTACTATAATCAGTTTTCTTGTGAATATACCTCTGTGTGCAAACCATTATAGCTTGTCGAGTATTTTGTCCATTACCCAGTTTGTCAGTGTGGCTGTTTCTCCGTCACAATCGCACGTCTCTTTTCCTAGCAGATGATTGACCACTAGCTGAATAAGCGGTTGTTGCACGTATTTGGGGTTTTCTATGTGAATTTCTTCTCTACCTCTTTCTGTGTGAAGTGCTATTGGTTCGTAGGTAAATACAGAGAAACAAATTTGACCTTTATCTCCGATTACTTCTATTCTGTCCTCTTTTGCCGAGTCGTGTGCAACGAAACACCACGACCCACTACCTACAAGTCCGTTGTCAAACTGAAAGCATGCGCTCAAGGTGTCTTCTGCATTATAAAGTCCGCCACGGTTAGATTTGTAGCCCTTTGCTTCGAGTATGCAACCAAACATATCTTGCAACAGGTCTAGTTGATGAGGTGCAAGGTCATAGAAATATCCACCTCCGGCAATGTTTGCTTGCACTCTCCATGGCAGATGTTCTTTGTTGTAGTCCATATTGCGTGGAGGTTGTGCAAATCTTATCTGTACATTTATCACATTCCCTATTTCTCCGCTTTCAATAAGCTCCTTAACTTTCTTGAAATATGGTAAGTGTCTTCTGTAGTATGCTACAAAACATGGAACCCCTGTCTCCTTAGATATGCGATTGATTCTCGTACATTCTTCGTAAGTTTGAGCCATTGGTTTCTCAATATATGCAGGCTTGCCTGCTTTCATAGCCATGATTGCGTACGTGGCATGCGATGATGGCGGGGTGGCAATATATACTGCATTCACTTCAGGGTCATCAATCAGCTCTTGTGCATCGTTATACCACTTCTTGATTCCTCTCTCCTGAGCATATATCCTTGCTTTGTCAATGTTTCTACTCATCACTGCCACTATTTCAGAGTTCTCAACTTTCTGAAAAGCAGGTCCGCTTTTGGTCTTAGTTGCTTCTCCGCAACCAATAAATCCCCATTTAACCGTGTCTTTTATCATAGCATCTTGTGTTTTATCTTTTTCTCTCTTTTGGCTTTTCTATCCATGCGTTTAGTGTGTCAATAAGCGTTTTTGACTGCTTGTTTGTAGCGAATGAATATAGTTGTGTAAAGCCAAGTGGAGTGTCGAAGTCAATGTTCAGCAGTGAATCTTTATAAGATTTTGCCACGTGTTCATTACAAACGGCATAGTCAATATCTCCGTGTGACACCAAGAAGATTAGATGTTCCTCGCCATATAAGTCTATCTCTTTGGTGTAGATAGTATCTCCAATCTCTTTGCAGATATTGTCTATCCTTAGTTTTGCAGGCGAATTTTTCTCAATGTGTATTGTCTTGTTCGATAGTTGGAGTATGCTCTGTATGCTTGTGGAGTCGTTTTTTCTCTGTATGAGCATCTCTCTACTTTTATATATAGGTGTGCTTAGCAATAGTTCTTCTTTGGTCAGCGCATTAACGGGTACTTTGCTGGCTATGATGTCATATCTGCCCTTCTTTAGTCCGTCTATTGCTTCGTCTATGCTAGCCAATAGATGAACTTCTATCTCTAAACCTTTGCTTTGAGCAAAAGACTTAATTTGATTGTAGAATATTCCGTATATGCTGTCGGAATGTATGTCTAGCTCAGCATCGTTGTTTTGAATTGCTACTCTTATGAGCTTGTCTTGCATTATGTCTTGATAATCTTTGACTTGCAAACTCTCTTTATCTGACTTGCAAACTGTATATAGTATGCAACTCAACAATATAGCACTTACACCTAGAATATATATAATCTGTTTTTTAGTCATAGAAGTTCCATGATAAACCTACTTGTAATACTCGTGGATTGATAGGGTAGTGTGGCACAAAGAAACCTTTGTTTCTGCCCAAACCCTCGTTTACATGCGTCATCATCACGAAGAAACGCACTTGCTTGAGATGGAAGTTTGCGTATGCATTGACCATAGGATACCCGCCAACCTTTGTTCTTTTTTCTCCTCCTTGTACGTGAAACTGCTGTAAGGCAGGAAGATATACGGGTGCGTTATACTCGCTGAAGTATCTCATGTCTGCACCAAGTTGCACGCTAAGAACTTTCTTTGCCAGCTTAAACTTTAAGTATAGGTTGCTGTAAACAGAGAGTAGTGGCAGTGGCAATACATCAGAATTGCTTGTCTTCTGCATCGTTATCTCGTTGTCGAAGTGTAGTATTCCTAGTCGTAGGTCTTGTTTTAACGATGCGTGGACTATCTGTAAGTTGTCAGTCTTTTGCTGTGGAGTTCCCTTTTCTCCTAGATATGTGTAGTTTTTAATGTTTTGTGCGCCCACACGTATGTTTGTGCCAAGTCTTTTTATGTTCAGCTCTCCCTCAATCTTTGTTCTAAACTCTTTCTCCATATCGTTGTCCCACCAGAAATGTTTTGAATGGTAATGGCGCATATAGAAAGGTGCATTAGCCAAACTAACATTACCCCTTGCCGTCAATGATATAGTGTCTTTCAGAAGCTTAAAGTTAAGTCCAGCATTACCATTAACGTCAAACTCTCCAATAGCTTGACCAAGTACTCCAAACTTACCTATGGCAGAATAGAGCAGGCTCTTGCCTTGACGTTTAGATATTTCTCCACCAACAAACACCTCGTGTTCATTCATCTTGTCGTTCCAGTTGTCTCCCTCTCTACTCATTAGCCAATAGCTATTCAACTTATGTGTGGCAAAGACTGTAATTCCTGCTTTTGCGTACTTATTAAAGCCTTCTCTGAGCGATATTCCTACAAGATTTTCTATCCCGATGTGCTTAGTTGTGTCGTTTATAGCGGTTTCCTTTGGTTTAGTGTAAATATTCTCGTAGTAGTTTTCTATCTTGTCATTAGACCTAAACCTATGTGTGGCTCTGTCTATTTTCAGCGTGTGTATGAAGCTGGTAACAGGTACGAACACTTTCTTTTTCTTAATAGTGTCGTTAGGAGTTTCTGCTATTTTCTTTGTAAAACCGAGATTATATTTGTGAGTGAAGAATACATATAGTGCGTGGTTTCTGTTTGATGTGCTACCTAAATATACAGGTATGTTGTTGTGTTCCACTATCCTTCGCCCTTCAGCCATCTCTTCTGGTGATGTGATGTATCTGTCGTCTTTTATTCCGCCATTTTCGTTCATCTTGAAGAAATTGTTGCTGTATATTCCCTGTGCTTCATACTTTTCTCCTATGTAGCTTCCAAATACCGATGCGTTGAAGTAGTTTGTACTTTGGTTTCTGTATAGTCCACGACCATACATGTAATCGAAGTTGAACCCGAAAGCAAGCCTTTTGTTTGCATTTACAGAGAAGTACATATTAAACCATTCATTGTGGTTGGGGTTGCTACCTGCCTTGTAATATTTTAAGTTGGTGTATGGAATGTTACTGTTAGTGAATTTGAACGCATTGTATGTTTTGAATGTGGCAGAAAGAGGTGCAGTGAACATGGTAGTGGCATCATCTTGTCTGTTAAAGAATATTCTTGACAGTCTTGGCGATGCTAAGTTTCCGATATGGTTGTACTCTCCGTTTACTCCCTCTGTTAAGTCTTTGTTCTGATACTGAAAAAACAATGTGTCGGCAACGATAATATCTCTGTTGCCAAGCATATCTTTTATTTTCCACATGTATAGCTTGGGTGGCAAACTCTTAACCTCAACGTTGGCACTGTCTAATCTTTGTGCTCTGGTAGATGGGTCTATCTGATTGCCATACATATCTCTACCGTTGTTTTCAAAGTTGTTTCTTGAATTAGGGTTTACTTGTGCCTCCACCTGCAATGCGCATAAAATGACGGCTATGATATATATAAGTAAGTTTCTTTTCATAATAGTGGCAAAGATAACAAGAAAATAATATAGAGTATATTATGAAATATCAGAATTTTAGATGTTTATAAATTCATTCTTGACTGTATATAGTTTCATTCTCGTTTATATATAGTCTGTTTCTAAACTGTATATAATCTAATTCTTGACTGTTTATGGTTTAGAAGTGGAGTAAATAATGGCTTAGGGAGCTTTGTTTTTTTTGTTTTCTCGTGCGATACAACTATGTGAATGAGATAGGTTCTGCCTTTTGATTTAATATGACGCTATATCAACCTTGTTTCCCTTTAGTCTGAAATGGAATAAAGGTGTAGCATTTGGGTTTTCTGAACGTTCTGTTTTTTGAAGTTGGAATGTTTGAGCTTTTTATAAATAGTTAAGGGGTGCAATAAATATGTTTGCACCCCCTTAACTATTTATACTTGATTTCTCGAGTGTATTTATTTTATAAGTAAACCGTTTAAAAGACTACTTTCAAGCCGTATTTAGCTTGTTTCTAAATTATATTTAGCTTGTTTCTAAACCGTGTATAGTCTATTTTGGCTTATACTACATTTCCTTTATCAGCTCCATACCCTTCTTGATAGCGTCTTCATTCATAGGTATCAAGTGGTGGTGACGTTCTGGAAGTGTCTTCTTCAATCCTTTGACAACACTGTCTAATGTTACCATTGGTTTGAGCTTTAGTAGTCCGCCAAGCACAATCATATTGAATGCTTTCGCATTTTTCATTTCGTTTGCAGCGTCCATAGCGTCAATACGATACACCTTAATATCTTTTCTTGTTGGTGGGTGTATAATTCCGTATCCGTCATATATCAACACTCCGCCTGGCTTTACTTTATTCTCAAACTTTTCTAGTGAAGGTTGGTTTAGTATGATAGCTGCGTCGTATTTACTTACGATAGGAGATGAAACTCTATCGTCACTGACTATTACTGTTACGTTAGCTGTTCCTCCTCTTTGTTCTGGTCCGTATGCAGGCATCCAACTAACTTCTTTGCCTTCCATAAGTCCAGAGTATGCAAGTATCTTACCCATTGAGAGGACTCCTTGTCCGCCAAATCCTGCAATAATTATTTCTTCTTTCATAGCATTAAGTGAATTTGTCGTTATTGTTTATCTTTCAAGTCGCCAACTTGGTAGTATGGGAACATATTTTCTACCATCCAGTTGTTTGCATCTCCTGCACTCATCTTCCAACCTGAGTTGCAAGTAGAAACAATCTCTACTAAGTTAGAACCTTTGCCCTCCATAGAGTTCTTGAAGGCTTTCTTTATTGCGTTCTTAGCCTTACGTATAGCAGCCACAGTGTGAACTGATTGACGAGTTACGTAAGCTGTTCCTTCAAGTTGAGCAGCTATTTCTGTCATCTTTAATGGGTATCCGTGTATTTCAACGTTTCTACCTGTTGGACATGTAGAACTCTTCATTCCAAGCAGAGTTGTAGGTGCCATCTGTCCACCTGTCATACCATAAATACCATTATTGATGAATATTATGGTTATATTGTCGCCTCTGTTGAGGGCGTGTATTGTTTCTGCTGTGCCAATACAAGCAAGGTCGCCATCTCCTTGGTATGTGAATACCAATCTGTCTGGCCATAGCCTTTTTATAGCAGTAGCTAATGCTGGAGCTCTACCGTGAGCAGCTTCTTGCCAATCAATATCTATATAGTTATACAAGAATACTGCGCAACCAACAGGAGATATACCTACTGATTTTTCTTCTAAGCCCATTTCTTCTATAACTTCTGCTATAAGTTTGTGTACAACACCATGGCTACAACCTGGACAATAGTGCATTTGGTTGTCGTTCATTAGTGTCGGTTTCTTGTACACTAAGTTTTCGGGTTTTATTATTTCTTCTCTGGTCATAACTTTATTCCTCCTTTATCTGTTGATGAACCGTATAAAGAACTCCATCACTTTTACGAATATTGCACACATACCCACAATGAAGAATAGCTTCAAGCTGCTTCCTGATACAAAGTATATAACGATTGTGGCTATTGCCAATATTATAAAGATGATGTTTAATATGTTCCTTAT
>JAUMWZ010000028.1 GCA_030529405.1 Bacteroides sp.
AATTATATATAAACTAAATCTAAATTGTATATAGTTGTCAAGTCGGTTATATACAGTTTGCAAGTAGACTATATATAGTTTGCATTCTGTATGTTATTGCTTGATTTTCTGCTTGTTGCTTTGGTCTTTCAGTTTGAGGACTATTTACTTGTGCTATAATACTTTTCCTCTCACTTTTTCTCCTTCTTTCAGCCCGCTAACCACTTCAGATTTTATTCCGTCGCTTATTCCTATCTTCACAAGTCTTTCTTCATATTCGCCTTCTGCTTGACCTTCTTTTTGCACCATTACGAATGTTGAGTCGTTGCGCATAATAAGACCTTCTTCCTCAACAACCACTGCTTTGTCGTTTTTCTTTAATATAATCTCTGCCGTTGCAGAATATCCCGAACGCATCTTGATGCTGTCTGGCACCTCAATAGATGCACGTATGCCGAACATATTAGTTCCGTTTACAGAAGAAATCTTAGGCGATATGTGCTCAAGTCTGCCCTTTATAATTACGTTTTCTATTGCACCGATTTTTATTTCTACGTCCATTCCCTTCTCAACCTTAGCCACTTCTGTCTCGCTTATGTTGCCTTTGAAAACCATATCTTGCATATTTGCAACTGTGGCAATGGTTGTTCCTTCGTTGAAGTTATTACTCAAAATCACCGAGCTACCTACCTTTACAGGTATTTCAATAATAAGTCCGTCGATAGTTGAGCGTATCAGTGTGCTACTAAATGCTTCGTTGCTCTTTGATATACCCTCTTTCACTATCTCAAGATTGCTCTCTGAGGATTTCTTTTCTAGTTTCGACTGCTTGAAGTTGAGCTCTGCCTTTTCGTATTCTTCTTTACTTATCAGCTGTTTGTCGTATAATTGTTTCACACGATTATATTCGCTTTCTGCTCTTTCAAGGTTCATCACGCTAAGCTCTAACCTGCTTTGTGCCGACTGTAATTGTCCAAGTTCAGGTATAACCTTAACTTTTGCTATCACTTCTCCCTTTCTTACAGTCTGACCTTCTTCTTTATACAGTTCGCTGATAATACCGGATATTTGCGGTTTTATGTTTATCTCATCTCGTGGTTCTATCTTACCCGTAGCATAGCTAACGCTTTGTATAGTCTCAACCTTTGCTGTCAAGACGTTATAATTTATTACTTTAGGTTGCGACTTTTGATAAAGGAAAAACAAAGTCCCTAAAAACATAAGTCCGAAGACTATAAATGCCAGATACTTAAATAGCTTTTTCATCGTAGTTTATATTTTATGTTTGTTATTATTCTTCTCTTATTGCGTCGATAGGCTTAATCTCCATGGCGCGGAAAGCAGGCAGTAGTCCCGCAACTAAGCCTAGTAATGATATAATGAATACTATGAGCAGACCCAAAGGCAGTGATATGATGAAGCCAGATGTGCCGTCTCCTTTGCCAATTGACATATCAAGTACGTTCAAAATAAATACTCCCAACATCATACCTATCATTCCTGCCACCAAGGTAATAATCACACTCTCAGCAAGTATTTGACCAATTATCTCGGAAGGCTTTGCACCTATCGCTCTGCGTATGCCTATCTCTGATGTGCGCTCTTTTATAGACACAATCATTATGTTAGACACTCCGATTACACCAGCTATCAATGTGCCTATACCTACAAGCCAAACAAGAAAGTTAATCCCCTTAGTGAAGCTCTCGCCAATCTTTGCTATGGTTTCAACTGATGCTACCGACAAAGCAGTTTTATCATCGGGTGCAATGTTGTGATTCTTCTTTATTATGTTACTTATTTCTTCCTTAATCTGAACTGTATTTACTTTGTCTGTAATTTGTAGATGAATTGCATCTATATCATATATAGTTTGGAAACTGTTTGTATATACTTTCTCTGGCATAAATAAAGACCACGTTGGATTAGTGCCAAAAGACACCTCGGAAGGGTTCTTTACTACTCCCACAACTTTGAAGGCTATTCCGTTGAGTACTATTTTCTCTCCACACGGATCAACATCTTTTCCGTACACGTTTTTCATTGCTCCTTCGCCTATCACACATACGTTTCTGCGCAAACTCTGGTCAATGTCGTTAATCATTCTTCCCTTTACAACCTCAATCTTTTGTACTATCTCGTTTTTAGGATACCACGGTTGTACGTAAATCCCTCTTGATACTTTCTTTCCATCATTAAGTATAATGTCGCTAACGTAATCTCCTTGTATGGGAATTATAACTCCTAAGCCCTTAACTTGTGCAGAAATCATATTCACATCAAATATTGTGAAATTCCAAAATCTTCCTTTACCAAATCCGTTGTAAGCCTTACTTGTTCTGCCAGTGAAGAACACATGAGTGTCTTTTTGTGCACTCTCGAAAAATCCATTGATTAACTTCTCTGTTCCAAGTCCTCCACCAATAAGAATTACAAGCATAAGAACTCCCCAGAAAACTCCGAAAGCAGTGAGGAAACTCCTCAATTTGTTTCGCGCAATGGTGTGCGTAATCTCTTTGAAACTGTCTTTATCTAATCTCATAGCCGTATATTATCCTCTTATTGCGTCAATAGTTTTAATCATCACAGCACGTCTTGCTGGAAAGAAACCTGCTAATGTTCCTGCCAACACAAGCGTTATAGTTGCCCTTATAGCCACTGATATATCTATTGTAGGGTCTTTGAACATAGTGAAAAACTCACCTGGCATAATCTCGAAAGGCTTATCTCCCAAGAGGTAATCCATTAACTCTGTGGCACCAACTCCAAGAACAATTCCGATGTAACCAAATATAAGTGTGATGATGATACTCTCTATTATTACCGATTTTAGTATAGAAAATGGAGTTGCACCAATAGCTTTTCTGATTCCAAACTCTCTTGTTCTTTCTTTCACTGTTATAAGCATTATGTTTGAAACACCTACTATTCCCGTCACGAGTGTCAATAGTCCGAGTACCCACAGTGCTGTTCTTATTGCCGAAAGAGCCTTATTTGTGTTCACATTATTCATGTGTGTACTGTTATACCATACTGCCTTTTGGTCGTCAGGAGAGTACTCCAAACTTGTAGCGAGTGCTTTTCTGACCTTTTTTTCAAACATTTCGTAGTCGGCATCAGTCTTAAGTCCCTTCGTCTTAATCATTATTTCATCGACATATCCATCTACATATCCCATTAGGTTTTGCATAGTTGTGTAAGGAATAATAGCTCGTTCCCAGCCTCTGTATTTTTCCATTACTCCCACAACACGCATTCCTACACCGAGAACATCTATAATTTCGCCAACGGTAGCGTTTGCATCGCCATTAAATAGTTGGTCGCACACGCTGTGAGTAACAACAACCACGCGTCGTTTCTCTTTAACATCGGTGTCGTTTAGCATTCTTCCTGCCACAATCTTACACTGTTCGTGGTCAGCAAATAATTTTGTACTGCCCACAACAGTCATTTTTGTTTGGTCGCCTTTATATCTTACAGGCCAGTTTGAAGAATAGTATACACCTCCACCAACGCTTTCCACACTTTCATTTAGCTCTTTTTTGAGGTAGTCTATTTGCTTATTGGTCAGCCTTACTTGTTTGTCTTTTATTCCTTTATACTCTATGCTTGTTCTGTTTCCGTACACAAGAACTATGCTTCCGTCTGTTCTTCTGTTTTCAGACATAACACCGTTGATGACACCATTACCTGCTCCAAGCAAAACTATAAGAATAAATATCCCCCACGCAACGGAAAAACCAGTCAAGGCTGTGCGAAGTTTGTTGCGAAGAATTGTTTCGTATATTTCTTTGAAAATCTCAATCATGATGCAGATTGTATATTGTATTATTTCATAAGTCCGTTAAATCCGAAGGCAGAAGGGTCTTTCTTTATATTTTCTTCTATCCTTTCTATGACACCGTCTTTTATTCTGACAATCTTTTTTGTTCTGTTTGCCACTCCACTTTCGTGTGTAACAACAATAACAGTCATACCGTCTGCATTCAAATCGGTTAATATCTGCATCACTTCTTCAGAGGTAACACTGTCTAAAGCACCTGTTGGCTCATCGGCAAGAATTATTTTTGGCTCTGCAATCAATGCTCTTGCTATTGCAACTCTCTGTTTCTGTCCGCCACTCATCTCGCTTGGTAAGTGTTCTGCCCAATCTTTCAGTCCAAGTTTGTCAAGCTGTTCCATCGCCAAGATGTTTCTTTTTTTTCTGCTCACGCCTTTATAGAAAAGTGGCAGGGCAACGTTTTCGAGTGCTGTTTTGAAGTTTATTAGGTTGAAAGACTGAAATATGAAACCTATCATTTCATTACGATACTGTGCAGCTTTATTCTCGCTCAATCCTTTTATTAAGGTGTTGTTGAGGTGGTATTCTCCTGTGTCGTAATTGTCAAGTATGCCAAGTATGTTCAAGAGTGTAGATTTTCCCGAGCCAGATGCTCCCATAATTGACACGAACTCTCCTTTTTCTATTTCAAGGTCTATACCTTTCAGTACATGCAACGGCGAACCGTTGTTGTATGTCTTGTTAATGTTTGTCAGTCTTATCATATTAGTTTGTTTTTTCAGTTCTTTATGCATTAGACGTGGCAAAGTATTAAAAAAGTTGCAGTAAGTATGATTTTTTTACTATATATTTTGTCTTTTCGTTCATCTTAGCTTAATTTGTCAGTCAATAACTGTATATAATTTAGATTTTGACTGTATATAATTTGCAAATAGACTATATATAGTTTACATCTCAGTTATATACGGCTGACAAACTTGTAATTATTATATAATAAATAATATATAAAACACATTGCTATGGATAAACAATATGTTGTAGGTATAGATATTGGTGGAACCAATACAGTTTTTGGCATTGTAGATGCAAGAGGTACAATCATTGCAAGCAGTTCTATAAAGACCGCTGGGCATGAAAAAGTGGAAGATTATGTTGATGATGTATGCAAAAACTTATTGCCACTGATTGCTCAACACGGGGGAACAGAGAGAATAAGAGGAATTGGTATAGGCGCACCTAACGGAAACTACTACACTGGTACGATAGAGTTTGCTCCTAATCTTCCGTGGAAAGGTATATTGCCACTTGCAGCAATGTTTGAAGAAAGACTAGGAATACCTACTGCACTTACTAACGATGCTAATGCGGCGGCTGTTGGAGAAATGACTTACGGAGCAGCAAGAGGAATGAAAGACTTCATTATGATTACTCTAGGTACAGGTGTAGGTAGTGGTATAGTAATCAATGGACAAGTTGTGTACGGACACGATGGCTTTGCAGGTGAGTTGGGACACGTTATCTCTAGAAGAGATGGTCGTCAATGCGGTTGTGGACGTAAGGGTTGTCTTGAAACATACTGCTCGGCTACGGGAGTGGCTCGCACTGCAAGAGAGTTTCTAGCATCACACACAGAACCAAGTTTATTAAGAGATATACCTGTTGAAAACATCACTTCGAAAGATGTATATGATGCTGCTGTGAAAGGCGACAAACTTGCCGAAGACATATTTGAGTTTACAGGTAATATATTAGGTGAGGCTTTGGCTGATGCAATAGCATTCTCAAGTCCGGAAGCTATCGTTTTGTTTGGCGGACTAACTAAGTCTGGCGGTTACATAATGGACCCTATCAAGCGTTCGATAGACAAAAACATATTGAGCATATATAGAGATAAAACAAAAATATTGGTTTCTGAGCTTAAAGACTCTGATGCTGCCGTTCTTGGCGCAAGTGCTTTGGCTTGGGAATTGAAATAGGTCTGTATCAACATGGGTTGGTTTTGAGGAAGGTAAATATATCGCCTTGAAACAGACTCTTGATGATAACAAATTCATGATTAGTTTATACACACGGTGGCTGACTGTGGTGCTTTGTTGCACTGTGGTTAGCCATTGTTTTATCTGTATTCTAGGCATTTGCAAACAGTATATAGCTGACTTCTAAACTGTATATAGCTGATATGTGAACTGTATATGGTCTACTTTCAAATTATATATGGTTTGCTTTACAGCTGTATACGAATCTTGTGTGTGATGCAGGCTTTTTTGAAGTTAATTCTGTCATTTTGCGCTAAAAACTTCATAATAATGTGTGTATATATGATATAAAGTAGATTTATATTTTTTACATTTGCATAGTGGTATATGTACAGATGATGAGAAGATTGATGCTTGGGATAGTGATGTCCCTTTATTTTTTGTGTGGGTTTTCGCAAGAAAAGAAAACCGAGGAATTTACGTCGCCCTTCAAAATTCCACTGCTTTTGAGTGGGAATTTTGCTGAGATACGCTCTGCACACTTACATGCAGGGATAGATTTCAAGACAAACGGGGCGGTAAACGTGCCTATGTATGCCATTTCTGACGGATATATTGCTAAAGCAAGAGTAACAAATGGGTCGGGGCTGATACTTGAAGTGTGCTACAATAATAAGTATTACACAATAAGCAGACATATGCACAGATTTCTGCCTAAGATTCAACAAATGGTGGAAAATAAACAATACGCACGGAAAAATCATCAAGTGGAACTTGTTTTCAGCCCTAAGGATTTTCCAGTGAAAGCTGGCGAGCTGATAGGGTATAGCGGAAACACTGGATATTCGTTTGGTCCTCATCTGCATTTAGAGGTTATGGACAACAGAACACGTGAATATCTTGACCCTATGCCGTTCTTTGCAAGCAAGATAAAAGATAATACCCCGCCTAAGATTGAAGGTTTTATGATTATTCCAAAGTATGGACTTGGGGTGGCAAATGGAGATAGCTTGCGAGTTTTTCTTAGTGCTTCTGCCAACGATACGGCAAAGGTGTGGGGGAGGGTAGGCTTTGGAATTCTTGCACACGATTATATGGAAGGCTCTACGAATAAGTTTGGTGTGTATAGACTTTCTCTAAAGATTGACGGTCAGCTGTTATTCACTAGCTTGATGAATAGATTCCATAGCCACGAAAGTAACTTCGTTAATTCTTGGACTATAGATGGATATATGAAAAACTATGTCGAAGAAGGAAACAAAATGAGGCAGATAAAAGCACACAATAATAATAGAGGGTGGGTAGATATAAATCAAGAAAGAGACTATCTGTTAGAATATGAGATGTCGGACTACTTTGGAAATACTGCCACGAAAACTATTGTTGTGAGAGGAGAAAAGCAGAATATTCCTACACTTGATATTAGAGGAAAGAACTATTTGAGGTGGAACGAAGACAAACGGATTGCTGAAAAAGGAGCTACATTGTTTATTCCTAAGAGGGCAGTTCTTGAAGATACACAGCTGTTTGTAAGTGCAGACACAGCATATAACGATATAGCAGGCAAATATTCATTGAATGCTTATAAGCTGAAACTTATGAAACCTGCAACACTGAAAATAAAGATAAACAGAAGACAAAATATATCTGACAGCAAATATTATATTGCAGTTTTAGGAAATAATGGTAAATTGAGTTCCGTTGGAGGACATCTTTCGGGAGATACAATATCTGCCAACATAAAAACTCTTGCTACTTATGTGGTAGAAGTGGATAATGAAAAACCGATTATCACTCCGTTTGGCAAGAAAAACTGGGCTAAAAACAACGAAATCGTATTTAGCATAACCGACAAACATAGCTCTGTTGTGAGCTGTAGGACAACAATAGACGGACAATTTGCAGTTATATGGCGACCAAATAGCGTGAAACCATATTGGCACTGTAAGCTGGATAGCAAACGATTTAAGAAAGGAATAAATCATAAAGTGAAGATTGTGGCAACAGACGATAGAGGAAACACATCGGTAATGAACACAACCTTCGTGTGGTAGAAGAATACTTATTTATTAACTAATATAAATCTTATAATTATGAAAAGTAGATTACTTGTTTCTGCCGTTATGATATTTGCGGCTTTAGCAAACTCTTTTGCTTGTACAAACTTAATAGTCGGCAAGAAAGCATCAGCTGATGGCTCTACAATAGTGTCATATTCTGCAGACTCATACGGATTGTTTGGAGAGTTATACCACTTTCCTGCCGCTAAATATCCAAAGGGTACGATGCTGAAAGTGTTTGATTGGGACTCGGGTAAATATCTCGGAGAAATAGAACAAGCAGAACAAACATACAACGTAATAGGAAATATGAACGAGTTTCAGCTTACAATAGCGGAAACTACATTCGGTGGAAGAAAAGAACTTCAAGACCCTAACGGGCTAATAGACTACGGTAGCTTGATATATATAGCTCTTCAACGCTCAAAAAATGCTAGAGAGGCTATAAAAGTAATGACAGACCTTGTCAAAAAATATGGCTATTACAGTGGTGGGGAGTCTTTCACTATCGCCGATCCAAATGAAATCTGGATTATGGAAATGATAGGTAAAGGACCAGGTGTGAAAGGTGCTGTTTGGGTTGCTATTCGTGTGCCAGACGACTGTATATCTGCTCACGCAAACCAATCACGTATACATCAGTTCAACCTAAATGACAAAGAAAACTGTGTGTACTCACCTGACGTGATATCTTTCGCTAGAGAAAAAGGATACTTTGATGGGTTAAACAAAGACTTCAGCTTCTCAAAGGCTTATGCTCCGCTAGACTTTGGTGCACGCCGTTTTTGTGAAGCACGCGTTTGGAGCTTCTTCAATAAATACACTGATAAAGGACAAGAGTATCTACCATATATAAAAGGGGATAACGACAATCCTATGCCACTTTTCATGAAACCTACAAAGAAACTCTCAGTAAGAGATGTTCAAGATATGATGCGTGACCACTATGAGGGTACAGACTTAGATATCTCTAAGGATTTTGGTGCTGGTGCATACTCACTCCCTTATAGAATTTCGCCTCTAACATTCAAGGTTGATGATAAAGAATACTTCAACGAAAGACCAATATCAACTCAACAAAGCGGCTTTGTGTTCGTTGCTCAAATGAGAGAATATAAGATAAATCCTGTCGGTGGTGTACTTTGGTTTGGTGTAGACGACGCTAATATGACAGTGTTTACTCCTGTGTATTGTTGTACAACAAAAGCACCTGAGTGTTTCACTCGCGTTGATGGAGCTGACTATATTACTTTCTCATGGAATTCAGCATTCTGGATATTCAACTGGGTATCTAATATGGTGTACCAAAGATATAGTGTGATGATAGGTGATTTGAGGGAAAAACAAACAGAGCTTGAAGATACTTTTGCGCATGCTCAAGCAGGAGTTGAAGCTGAAGCAGAAAGACTTGCAAAGGTAGATGAGAAGGAAGCAGTTAAGTTCCTTACTAACTACACAAACATGGCGGCTACAAATATGTTTGAAACATGGAAGAAATTGGGAGTATTCCTAATAGTAAAGTATAACGACTTCGTAACAAAACGTGTGAAAGACGGTAAGTTTGAAAGAAATGAAATAGGACAACCTGCGGGTGTAATACGTCAAGGTTACTCGAAAGAGTTCCTTGAAGAATACGTAAAGAGAACAGGGAATAGGTATTTGGTAAAGTAGAAACTAACAACAATCAATAAATGGGAAATACTGATTTATTAAAGATGGTTACAGAGAAAGCTCAAGTTTGGTTGAGTAATCTGTATGATGAGAAAACGAGAAAAGAAGTAGAGAGAATGCTTTCTGCTGAGGACAAGACTGAACTTATAGAGGCTTTCTATAGAGAGTTAGAGTTTGGTACAGGCGGACTAAGAGGAATTATGGGAGTAGGTAGCAACAGAATGAACATATATACTGTTGGTGCGGCAACTCAAGGCTTGTCTAACTATCTGAAGGCTAACTTTAAGAATCTTCCTCAGATATCTGTTGTGGTAGGTCATGATTGTAGAAACAATAGCCGTTTGTTTGCAGAAACTGCAGCAAATGTGTTTTCTGCAAATGGCATAAAAGTATATCTGTTTGAAGATATGCGTCCAACTCCGGAGATGTCTTTTGCTGTTCGTCATCTTGGCTGTCAAAGTGGTGTTATGGTAACAGCATCACACAACCCGAAGGAATATAACGGTTATAAGGCTTATTGGGACGATGGTGCGCAAGTTTTGTTTCCACACGACAAAGGAATTATAGACGAAGTAGAAAAGATTTCTTCTGTTTCGGAGATAAAGTTTGAGGGAAATAAAAATCTTATAGAGATAGTTGGCGAGAATATTGACAAGGTTTTCTTGGCGGAGGTAAAGAAGGTTTCTCTAGACCCTGCTGCAATTTCGCGCAACAAAGATATTAAGATAGTCTATACTCCTATACACGGTACGGGTATGACTCTTATACCTGCCGCTTTGAGAGATTGGGGATTTGAAAACATCTATACAGTAGATGAGCAAATGGTAAGAAGTGGAGATTTTCCGACTGTAGTTTCTCCTAATCCTGAGAATGCAGAGGCTCTGACTATGGCTATCAACTTGGCTAAGAAAGTTGATGCAGACTTGGTGATGGCTTCAGACCCAGATGCAGACCGTGTAGGTATAGCCTGCAAGGACGACAATGGCGAGTGGGTGTTGATAAATGGTAACCAAACTTGTTTGATGTATTTGTATTACATCTTGACTCAATACAAGCAACTTGGCAAACTAAAAGGAAATGAGTTCTGTGTGAAGACAATTGTGACTACAGAGCTTATCAAAAAGGTAGCAGATAAGAATGGCATTGAGATGCTTGACTGTTACACAGGTTTCAAATGGATTGCAAAAGAAATCAGAGACAGAGAAGGCAAGAAGAAATATATTGGTGGTGGAGAAGAAAGCTACGGCTTCTTGTCAGCCGACTTTGTTAGAGATAAAGATGCTGTATCTGCTTGTTGCTTAATGGCTGAGATTGTTGCATGGGCTAAGGATAATGGCAAGACTCTATATCAATTATTGCTTGACATATACGTAGAATATGGTTTCTCTAAGGAATTTACTGTGAACGTGGTTAAACCAGGTAAGAGCGGAGCTGAGGAGATTAAGGCAATGATGGATAATTTTAGAGCAAATCCTCCTAAGCAATTGGCAGGTTCTGATGTGATTGTAGTTAAAGACTATCAGACATTAAAACAAACTGACAAAGGTGGAAAGGTTACAGACCTTGATATGCCAGCTAAGTCTAACGTTCTTCAATATTTCACTGCCGACGGAAATAAGGTGTCTGTGCGCCCTTCTGGAACAGAACCAAAGATTAAGTTCTATATGGAAGTGGTGGGCGATATGCCTAGCAGAGACCTATATAATAAGGTAGATGCAGAAGCTATGGCTAAGGTTGAAGCCTTAAAGAAAGATTTAGGAATATAATATTACACGTAGAATAGACAAAGAAAAAGGCTATCTGCTAATAAAGCAGGTAGCCTTTACTTTTTATATGTGTTTACTTTGTGTGTGAGTGATGTTTTTTTCTTACGCTTTTACTCGTTGCTCTCCTCTTTATACCAGTTTGAGTACATTATATAATTATGAGCAATTCGCTCGTTCATCTCTTTACTTTGCTTTTCGTCCACTTTTTTCACGAACTTGGCAGGCACTCCTGCCCAAAGCGTGCCAGGTTCTACAACTGTGTTGCTAAGCACCAACGAGCCAGCAGCAATTATTGCCCCCTCTCCAATAACAGCATTGTCTAGTATCGTAGACCCCATTCCTATTAGTGCATAGTCGCATATCTTAGCCCCATGTATAGTGACGTTGTGTCCCACACTTACATTGTCTCCTATCTCTATCGTAGATTTTTGATAGAGAGTATGCAGAACGCTGCCGTCTTGAATATTCACTTTGTTCCCTATTCTTATGCTGTTCACATCGCCTCTTATCACTGCTGAATACCATATACTGCATTGGTTTCCAATAATTACATCTCCAATAATTACAGAATTCTCTGCCAAAAAGCAGTCGTTGCCTATTTGTGGAGTGAAACCTCTTACTTTTCTTATCAGTGCCATATTGTTCTCTGTCTTTTAAGTTTTTATTATCTCGCTTTACTTAGCGATATGCTTTTCTGTGCAAGCATTCTAATTAGCTTGTTATAGCTTGCTAATGTAGAAATAAAACACGAATTAGCACAAAACTGTTCTCTGTTTTAGCTATTTGCAAACTATATACTGTTTGCATATTGACTGTATATAATTTGAAAGAAAACTATATACAGTTGATTTTCAAACTATATATGGTGTAGAAATCAATATAAAGTGTTTATGAGGTATTTGTTTGTCAGTCAATATGTTGTTGTAGCTATTCCGTTGGGCGTAATAAGCTCTTTTTCTGTTAGCTAAATAACAAATAACAGTTAAACTCTTGTTTTGAAGAAAAGTATTGCATACTTTTGCGACGCGAAAAGTATATTTATTATTAACACAAAAAGAAAATTACAATGATTGTAGTTCCAGTAAAAGAAGGCGATAACATCGAAAAGGCGCTTAAAAAGTTTAAGAGAAAGTTTGAAAAAACAGGTATCGTAAAAGAACTTAGAAGCAGACAACAATTTGATAAGCCATCTGTAACTAAAAGATTGAAAAGAGAACGTGCGGTTTACGTTCAACAATTGAGACAAAACGAAGAATAGTAGAAAAAGTAGATTTTTCTCTTTGAACTATTGATTTATTTTCATATATTCGTTGCTGTATAGTATTTAGTAGCAATAATATATGCTTATAGACTCTTTTCTTGGATATTTGAGGTTTGAAAAAGCCTGTTCTGAAAAAACAATACAATCTTATGGGAAAGACTTGAGACAATTCGAGGCTTTTCTGAAAGAGAATGTTGATAAAGAACATAGCTTAGAACAAACAGATGCGGATATGATAAGAGAATGGGTTTCGTTATTGATGGATATGGGGTTTACCTCAACATCGGTCAATAGGAAACTGAGCTCTCTGAGGTCGTTCTTCAAATATTTGATAAAGAAAAACATTGTAACAATAGACCCTACTAAGAAGATTACAGGTCCTAAGAATAAAAAAGTTCTTCCCGTATTTGTGAGAGAAGACGAGATAAATAGGTTGCTTGATGACGTTGAGTTTGAAGAAGGGTTTGTTGGAGTTAGAGATAAAGCGATAATAGAGACTTTTTACCTTACAGGCATACGTTTATCGGAGCTGATAAGCATAAAAGATGTAGATGTCGATTTCTATTCTCAAACAGTAAAAGTTACAGGTAAGAGAAATAAGCAAAGAATAATACCTTTTGATGACGAGCTAAGAAAGACTCTGTTGGAGTATATAAATGTTAGAAACGAAGTCGTAGTCAGTCAGAACAATGGTTTTTTATTTGTGAAAGAAACAGGTGAGTGTCTTAATAAAGATATTGTATATAGAGTAGTTAAGAAAAATCTGTCTAAAGTTGTAACACTAAAGAAAAGAAGTCCACACGTGCTTAGGCATAGCTTCGCAACAGCTTTGTTGAATAATTCGGCTGAGCTTGGTGCAGTGAAAGAACTTCTAGGACACGTGAACATAGCAACGACAGAACTCTACACACACACCACTTTTGAAGAATTAAAGAAAGCATACTCTAAGGCACACCCAAGGTCTTGAGGGCTTTCCAAAACCTATAAATAAAAGGAGGTAATTATGGAAGTAAGAATTCAATCAGTTCATTTTGATGCTTCGGAACAACTAAAGAAGTTTATAGAAAAGAAAGTTGCGAAGTTAGAGAAAGTCAATGAAGATATAAGGAAAGTAGAGGTGTCACTAAAAGTGGTTAAACCAGAAGCAGCAACAAATAAAGAAGCCGGAATTAAAGTGCTAGGACGCAACTCTGAATTTTACGCAAGCAAGGTTTGCAACACGTTTGAAGAGGCGGTAGACCTAAACGTTGAGGCTCTTTTGAAACAACTGGTTAAACACAAAGAGAAAACAGCATATTAAAAAATAAGAAATTCTTTTGTTCTAAAGAATTTAATATATAAATTTGCAGCCGCTTAGTTTGCATTAGACTCACTCGTAGCTGCAAATTTCGCCTCTTTAGCTCAGTTGGCCAGAGCACGTGATTTGTAATCTCGGGGTCGTTGG
>JAUMWZ010000029.1:0-6024 GCA_030529405.1 Bacteroides sp.
TACACTTCTGTAATGAAGAATTGTAATGAGATAACTATTTTGTTTTCAGCTTTTTATCTGCCCGATATTACACATTACAAAATTGCACAAAAAAAGTACGGAATTCATACACAGCAGAAAAAAACAGAAAAACAAAACTTTTCTACGCCCTGTTTTCACAGCTCGTTTCTTCTTTTACTTAACGAAAAAACAACTTACTCATTTTTGGCAATCTCGCTCCTTTTTACTAACTTTATGCTTATTATTTGTTTGTAAACCATTGTGTTATGATAACTACTCGTATCTATATTGACGAACATCTTGCCGAGTACTGCCGAAGTAAGTTCACCGAGGTAGGTGAGCTGGGAGATTATGTAAGGTTTCCCGACCGACTGGATATCTATCATCTGATATATGACCTTCTTGAAAGACGCCCTCTTAATGTAGGACGTGATGAGGGCAACCTTTGTATATACCTACCATCGAGACGCATAGGCTCTGTTGCCCTCGGAAAGAATCCAGAGACATATAACTACTTAGGAGTGCGAAGTCAGAAGATACTGAACAAGAAGATAAAGACTATGATGCGTGCCGAGCTTCACGACTTCATCGACGACAACAAACACAAACTGGGAGTTGATCAAATTGAAAGCGTTCATCTCTTTATGCGAAAGTATGGCATTGAATCAATCACGGAAGATGCCCTAATAAAAGACTATCAACGCTGGAGGGATTCTGTCAGACGAACAAACAGGAAAAGACAGTATAACCGAAAAAAGTAACCAAACGGCTAAAAAAAATAACTAACCAAGTGTATCGTTTTGTCCTTTTTTTGAGGTAAAAATGTCTGAAAAGTGTCTGAAAAATGCGGAGTGCTTAATAATCAATTGTTTATATATGGAAAGTAAGAGTAAAATCAAATCAGTAGCGTGCCTTCTTCGCTTGATACCAACAAGAGAGCTGGAGAACTTCGCACCGCTAATGTCTGGTGTAGGAATTAAAACAGACGAAAACAAACTTCGAGAGAGTCAAATACCTATTACCCCCGGCTCTTTGGAAGTAGATGTCAATCAAGGAGAATTAAACAACACCTTCGATGTGAAATGTAAGTTCTTGGTCGATTCTTCCGACGAAGCAACCTGCTCGCAACTTTTAGCTATGAGGAACATACCTGTAATAGCTATATATAAAGACGCTAACAGCCACGAAAAGGTTATAGGCAGTCCGAGCTACCCATTAAATATAAAGTGCAGTATCGCTTCGAGCGTGATGAACTGTGAGTTGCAGGGAATGACAGACACTTATAATTCAGTGATTTTCTTGCAGTAGTAGTCCTTTGTCTGATATCTCTATCGTCGTTCTTTTGTATAAAAAAATTACGATGGAGATTATTAGACAAATATTCAATTCTAAGTGGGCTATTCGTAACGAAGAATACCATCACTTATTATCCCTTGCCATATCATCAATAAAGAATGGCACCATTGATGCTTTTGAACAAGCCGTTCAAAAGGAGTCTCCAATAAAGGCTTACGCTACGCTGCCTTATGTTGCCCACATGTACGACTTAGATTCCTCTGAAATTCCTTCAGGGTCTGTCGCTGTTATACCAGTACAGGGAGTTCTGTTCCCATGGCGTGCTATGCAGATTGAACAGCTACTAAAACTTGCCTTAAATAATGATAAGATAGAAGGCATAGTCTTTGCTGTCGATGGACCAGGCGGCGTCATAACACGTGTGGACGTCATTGAGAAGCTCATAAGGGAAAGCAAAAAGCCTACTGTCGCTAATATCTGCGGTATGTGTGCATCAGCTCACTTATGGATGATGTCAGCATGCGATAAGATATTTATGAATTCAGAAATAGATGAGATAGGTTCTTGTGGAGTCGTTATGACCTATGAGAACTTCGATAAATACTATGAAAGTTTAGGTGTTGAGATAAGAGACATTTATCCAGACACGGCTGATTTGAAGAATAAGCTTTACAGACAACTAGCCGAAGGAAAGGATAAAGAAACAAAAGAAAGGTTGGAATACTTCCATCAGATCTTTGCCAAAACGATAGCTGAGAACCTTGGTGTTGCTTACGACACTAAAGACCCGCTCTTTAGAGGAGAAATGTTCCTGGCTGAAGAAGCAATATCTAAGGGGTATGTAGACGGCTACGCAACTTTAGAAGAATCCATTCTGTGGGTTGCCGCTCAAAAGACCGTTCAAGCTGCTAATAAGATAATAGTATAGCAACTTTTTACTCATATTTTATTCATATTATTCACACTTAAACTTTTTCAGAAGATGAAAATCAATTTCAAACAATTTGTACCAGCTCTTATGGCTATTCTTGGCGTGAAAGAGTGGAGCAAGCAAGAAGACAAATCCGTTTTACTTGGAGAAGAAAGAGAAAAACTAAAGAAAGCGGGCTTTACAGATGCTTTCCTTGACGGCTTCGTTGAAGCACTTGAGAAAGACTTTGCAGACGACAGCAAACCATCATCACCAAACCAAGCTGAAGCAGTTGTTAGTGGCTTGTTAGCCGATATGACAGCTAAGTATGCTAAGGCTCAAGAAGAAATAGAAGCCTTGAAGTCGGACAAAGGCTCTTTGGGTAACGATATAGAAGGCAAGGCTAAACAGATAAAAGCCTTGGAAGAAAAGATAGCAGCTCTTTCTGCTATGGGAGAAAACGAACCTACAGCGCATAACTCTCCAGGAGCTTCTGCCGTTGTCTTGAACTGGGACGACGACAAACAAGTAGGCGGTCTTGAAGGTGCTCTTTTTGCTACAGAAGGACGTCCATATAACCAACGCTTGCGTGCTCACATGCTTTCTAAGAAAGGTGTAACGCTTCCAGTTCCGACGGCATCAAGCTTAGACTATAAGCAATTAAAAGATGACTTGGGCGAGTTCTACCGCATTCCTTGGAAAGACAGACTACAATCGTTCTTAGTACAGCTACCAACTCTTGAAACTCTATTCCCTTTGGAAAGCGGTTATCAAGACTTAGCAACCTTGGTTAATATATGGTTGGGCGAATTTTCACAAAGTGACAATACTGAGAGTGACTTCGATAACGTTGCAAAAGGTTCTTATGGCTTTGGTTCAGAAACACTACGCATGTATAGCGTTATGTTCGCTCACAAGTTCAAGAACTTGAAGGAGCTTGAAAGAACATGGATAGGCTCTTACAACCGAGAAGGGTCACAAGTCATCAAGTGGTCGTTTGTTGAATACATATTAGCCGAAACGGCTAAGAAGCTACACAACGAACGTGAACTTCGTCGTATTAACGGAGTACGCAAAGACCCTGAATTCAACAAGGCAGGGCGGGCAATGGATGCAGCAGACGGCTTGTATGAATACATCCGTAAACGTGTCGATGGCTTCCTTGACGTTACTTCCGGAAAGACTGTTTACCAAATCAAACCTTTTGTTTTGGGAGAAATCACACCTGAAAATATCGGTGCTAAGATATATGAAGGTACATCGATGATACCGGCAGTTCTTAGAGATAGCGGTAAGCTTTGCTTATACCTTCCTTCACACCTAGTTACGCTTTACCACAAGTACAACGAACTTCACTATGGCACAAACCAAGACTATGCAGGTTCTATCATGCACGTCAAGGAATACCCATCTGTTAAGCTTGTTAGCGTACCAAACGCAGACAATCATAACCGCCTTATCTGGACTCTTGAAGGTAACATCAAGTGTTATGAAGATACACCAGGAGAGATGTTGCACTTCAACATTGAGCAACAAGACTGGACGTTGAAAGTGTGGGCTAATTGGAAGGAAAGTATCCAAGCTGAAGCAGTGGGTTATAAGTACGAAAGTCAAGCAGACATGGACTACTCAAAACAGCTTATCTTCTGCAATGAGTATGACCTTTCTTCTAAGCACTTCATTGAAGCGGTTAAAGATAAGAACCCTTCAGCAAGCAAACATACTTCTATTGTAACAGTAGCTAACACAGCTGAGTTTGCTATCACTGACATTGAAGATGCAAAGGTCGGTGTTGTTGTAACACTTAAGTGCGGCTCAACAGATAAGGGAGTCAAGATTGATAAGTCAGGTAACTTCTCGCTACTATCTTCTCAATGGAAACCAAAGAAAGGCGATGTTATTAAGCTTATGAAGCGTGCTGATGGTAAGTTCATCGAATTGGCTCGTTACAACTCAGCTTCTTCAGCTTTGATGTTTGCAGCTAACGATGCTGCTCCTTCAGTCAAAGGAGCAACTGTGTTTGTTACAGATGCAAACACTCAAGCAACAGCTATTACTGACCTTATAGATGGAGTAGAAGGCAGAATCTACACTATCCATGGTAACGGTGCAGAACACGCATCAACTATTACCGGAGGCGATAAGTTCGTTGTTACAGCTAAGATGACACTGTCAGCTGGCAAGTACATCAAGCTTGTGAAGACATCAGGTGGTGTATATCACGAGGTTGAAAGAGGTTAATAAACATTTCTCCCTGGTTGTTATTAGCCAGGGAGATTTCAATAATAATAAACTAAAATAGAGTAAAAATGAATTACAACAAAGTTTCAGTCCCTCGCCCAGAGGGTAATCCAGGTAGGGGTATAACTCCTAAGGATGCGTTGGTTATCATCGATGTTGATGATGTAGTTAGTTTTCCACAAAGAAATGCTGCAGGAGTAGTTATTGATGGTAACATAGTATTAAAGCCTAATGCTAACAGTATCACATTATATCTAACTCCTGGCACTGTAGAGCTTGCTTCTAACGGCGAAGGAGAAACAGATGCAAAAGGCTTTACACCTTCAGTGAAAGGGAAGCACCCAGGCAACAAACAAGAGGTTAGAGAGTTTAAGACTAACTGGTTAGGAAAGCACTGCATCGTGTTAGTTCAATACTGCAGTGGAGAAGATACAGACATCATCGGTACACCATGCAACCCTGTAGAAATGTCAGTAAACTATACAGGTAATAAGGATGCTAACTCTTCAGAGTTTACTTTCTCTCAAATCAGTAAAGGGTACGACATAGGTATCTACAAAGGTGTTATTCCTTCAGCTCAACCGGTAGCAACAGTTACAGCTGCTGCAACAGCTATCACTGGTAAGGGAAGCGGTATGTATCAACTTCAAGGAGGTGCTGCTAAGCTTGCAACAGTGAATAACGTTAAAGACGGTGATGTTATCACTATCCTTGGTGTTACATCTGGTGTAGCACCTACAATTGAAAAGGCTGGTCAAGAGGTATTCTTGCTTGCTAAGGGTAAGACCTTCACAGCTAATCCAGGAAGTCAAATCACATTCAAAGCCTTTGACAATGGCGGTGGTGCAATAAAGATGATTGAATTGTCAAGATTGGAGTCATAGCTTTTTGTTCTTAGTGTTTATTTATTGGTAGTGAAAGGGTGTTGAGTGTTATCTCTCCACCCTTTTTGCTTTTTATGAGATATGAAAGAAACTATATTATCATACCTTGAAGGCATCAGAGAATTCTCTGAAGGAGTTATCCTGTACGAGCAATACGGAAACAATAACGTTCTGAAGTTCCGCTTACGAAGTTGGGGATATACAGAGCAGTCTTATGCTATACTTATTGAGGAACTGCGTAAGATAGCAGATATAAGTGTAGACGAACTTGAACGATTACCTCGTAAGGCTTATTCAGTAGCCAAAACACCTAAGAGCGTCAATAGTTCTAATACTCCAACAGAACAAGACCTTGAAGACTTGAAAGAAACTATTGACAGCAAAGAAGTAGAGATAGAAGACTTAGAAGATAAACTCCAAGAGAAAGATAACAGAATAGAGGAACTTGAGGACGAACTTCAAGAAAAGGAAGATAATATAGCAGAACTTGAGCAACAACTACTTGAGAGAAAAGAACGTGATGTTCCTGAAGAGGTAACCAACGCTATAAGGTTCAGAGATAAATATCCATTCCTGCGTGAAGCTACTTGCCCCGATGAGCTAAAGATTCTCGTTTCAGATATGTTTACCGCTCATGATAAGTATAGGACAGCACACAAGAAGTTGGCAGATACGCCTGCAGATGTGTTTAAC
>JAUMWZ010000029.1:6034-13760 GCA_030529405.1 Bacteroides sp.
ACTTTTGCTCTTGCAAAAACAGCTGTTGAAAACTATGTTGATAACAGGGAGATGTGGGCAGAACTTGACCACTATAGCAAGACTGGTAAGGTACTCGGAACTTCAAGGTTTATGAAAGGATATCAAGAGCGTAAGGAAGTAGAAGATATGGATAACCTGCAACTAACCAAACAACTGATGAATGCTCGCTCTAATCTATCTAAGGCTAGGAAGAAAAGCATACCTCAACTTATAGAGAGGTGGGAGAGTAGGATAAAGCTTCTTACAAGAGAATCTAATAAACGAGGATTATAGTTATGGAAGAACACAAAGAAAGGAATCTGTCAGAGCTGCATATACTTAAGACCTACGAGCCGGATATTACTTCTAAGATAATAGAGCGTTCAGTTAAAGGCAATGCCGATGCCATAGCTTTGTACGAAGCCAAGATGAAAGAAAAGGAGTTCAATGATATAATAAACGAGATGGACGATGATGAACTTGAGATTATATAAGCCCACACGAATAGACTTCGATAAGATGGACATCAACCAGATCGGTCGCATTCTTCAATCTGGTGGCGACCTCACAGACCTCTCACCAGAAGAAAGAGAGTACTACCACCTTATGGAAATGGTCAGAGGTCTTCGTGCAAGAATGAAACTCAACGGCAAGGCTGTAACCAAATCAGGAATAATAAAACTCTTAAAGAGCGATGCATACGGGCTTTCTGACTGGATGGCAAGACAGGTTTATGACGATAGCATTAACTTCTTCTACTCTCAAGAGAATGTTCGCCCAGAAGCCTTTGCTAACCTCTATGCCGAGAAGTTGGAGAAATGGGCTGACACTGCCTTTCTTATGGGGAAAATCAAAGAAGCAGCACGAATACTTGAGCGTGCAGCAGACATTCGTTTCCGCTTTAAGAAAGAGGAGAAAGAAATACCGGAAGAGTTGCTTAACCAAAAGCCAGTTGTTATATATACCACCAGTCGTGCTGACTTGGGAGTAGCCGATACAGACCGAAAAGAGCTTGAAGCATTTATTGATAACATTCCTGATATTCCTGTTTTGGTCAAGGAAAGACTCAAGGAAGATTCAGGTATAAAGAAGTTTGACTTACGAAAACGCATGATACAAGATGCAGAAGAATTCAAAGACACTAACGAGTAATGAAGCCTTTGATGTAAAGTACTCTCACATCATCAAGGTTATAACCGACTGGGTAGATACTACTAACTTAATTGTCGTTGCTGGTCGTGGTATGGCCAAGTCCACCGTCATACAAGCACGCCGTTCTGCCGACTGCGTGCTCGATATGCCTGGTGCACCACTGGCCTTTGCCGCCAACACATACAGAAACCTTGTTGATAACATTATGCCTGCTGTCAAGACTGGTTGGGCAATGCTTGGGCTAAAGGAGAACCTGCACTACATAACAGGTAAACGCCCGCCAGAAAGCTGGAGAAAAAGGTGCAACATAATAATAGACGACTATCACAATGTTATAAGCTTCTACAATGGCTGTGTTATCTTCTTAGGCTCTCTTGACCACCCCTCACTACTTGCTGGTAAATCTGTTGTTCATCTCTTCATGGACGAAGCCAAATACTCGCAAGATAGAAAGGTAAACAGAGCATTACCTATTCTTCGTGGCGATGCAATAAGCTATGGTCATAGTCACTACTTCCTCGGTGTTACAATCTCTACCGATATGCCCGATGTGATGGAGGGCGAGTATGATTGGTTCTTCCGCTATGTCAAAGAGATGGACGAAGAACGAATAGAGAAGATAGTGCAAGCAGCGGGAGTACTGAATGAACTGCGCCTTAAACTCTATCGTCAATCTCTCAGAGCGAATAAGTCCGAAGAGTCTATGAAGAAGACCCAGAAGGAGATAGAGTATTACGAGAACGGACTGTGCAAGATGCGTAAGGGGGCTACATACTTCATCAATGCTTCTTCATTCGCTAATATCGATATTCTCACCATTGACTACATCAAGCAACTATTTAATGGCTCTCTTGAACTACACGAGTTCAATAAGTCCGTGTCTGGTATGCGCCCAGGATTAAAAAGGGACATACGCTTCTACGTTGCTTTTTCAGAGCAACATAAGTACGGCAACGGCACAAGAAGTGGCGAGCTTTCTTCGTCAAGCCTTGACCTGATATATCTTCGTAAGGACTTGCCCCTTGACGGGGGAGTAGACTTTGGTAATCAGCTATCACTTGTTATAGCACAAGAGGATGGTAGGTATTACCGTGTGCATAAGAACTTCTACGAGCTACCGCCACGCTGGTTCCGTGAGTTGGCAGACCAATTCATCGGGTTCTTCCTCAACCACGAGGACAAAGAGTTGAACCTGTATTACGACAGAGCAGGTAATAACTTTGAGAAGCAGAAAGAGGACTATGCCAGCAAACTGAAAGAAGCAATAGAGATTGACGGCGACGGCAACCGCACTGGTTGGGTTGTCAACCTCAAGAGCCGTAAGCAGGCGAACATTCGCCAGGACGAAGAGTATGACTTTATGCAAGAGCTTATGAGTGGCAAGAATGAAATGCTACCTACCTTACTAATAGACTCGCTTAACTGCCGTGAGCTCATTAGCAGTTTAGAAAAAGCCCCTGCAGGAATCAGATATAAAGGGCAGCAGAAGATTATATATAAGGTTAAGAAGAGCGAGAAGCTGGAACTTAAGAAACTACCTATGATGTCTACCAACTTCTCCGACGCCTTCAAGTATCTGATGATGCGCACTGTGTGGCGCAACTCCATATCTGGCAAGAAGAAGGCTCGACTGACGTTCATTCCCGGTATGGAATAACTAAACACGCCGAACCACTCGTAAAGGCAACCCCTATAAGGTTGCCTTTTCTTTTTCCCATGCAGGATTACAAAAATGCTGTGTGAAATCATATTTCACCGTGAAGGGCAAAAGCAGGTTGCCTTTTGCAGACTGAGCGGCTCGGGCTTCATAGGCAGAGAAAATGAGGGAAAAGAAAAGTATTTTCTGCCTTTTGTGTGTCAGTCACGCTCTTACGAGAACTAAGACCCAAAAAACAACGTAAAACGAGGTCGTTTATAACCATTAAACTGTTGTTCTTTTCAAAGCGGAACTACCTGCCTTTTCTTTTGTCCTTTAATACCGATTTCCGATTATACATCTTTGCACTAAAAGAAAATATACAGAGTATGCAAGAAATAATAGTATCAACAGCGTTGAGTGCTATCCTTACAGGTAGTGTCACTTGGATTTTCACTATTAAATTCACTAAGAAGCAAGCGGAAGCAGATGCTATGCTTTCTGTTCAAAACGTGTATCAAGAACTAATACAAGACTTGAAGGACGAACGCACAGAGAACCGCAAGGAAATATCTGCCTTTAAGAAGACTATATCAGACCTAAACAAGCGTGTGCAAAAAACAGAGGAAGAACTGAAGAAGGTTACCCCCTTCGTGTGTTGGGACAAAACGTGCAAGCTTAGAAAAATAACTATGTAGCGATGAGAGCCTTACTATATATAACTATCTCCCTGCTTCTTCTTGGTTGCGCAAGCCACAAAGCAACCTTTAGCAAAAGCAGTCTTTCCGCTAGCAAAGACTCCGTAAACGTTAGCAACAAGGAAGATATAGACATAGAGAAACACAGAGTCTTAGAAACGGAGCAAGATAGCGTTTCCTCTGATGTGTCGGAGGTTATCCTTGTGTTCGACACGGACAAAGCGGAAGACGCTAACACTGGGCTTTATCCTCTCAAAGAGCTAAGAATAAAGAACATCACATCAAAGAAGATGAGCGATAAGTCTAAGCTAACTCTTGCGGATATTATAGGCTTGAGAGCGGTAAACGACTCTGTTAGTAGCAAGGCTAATCTTTCTCATCTTGAGGAAGTGCGGGTAGAGAAGAAGTCACGCAAGGGGAAACTAACAGACATACTTTATATTGTGTTGATAGTAGGCACATACTTCCTTGCAGACTATGTGCGCCAACGCTGGGATAAGATTAAAGCCTTGTGGCAAACAATAAGCAACCCGTATCAAAACAAACAACAAAGCAAAAGATATGAGACACGCACCAACACGAAACCACAGCCCGCCCCGAGGTGGCAGAAGAGACATAAATAGAAACGACAGTCTCATCGGGATAAGACGTCAGTCTCATCGGGATAAGAAAACTATATATTATAAAACATAAAACGTAAACAAAATGAGTGTAAAATTTACAGTAAGGCAAAGCACCCTTAAAGACAAGAAAGGAAGAAAGAATTTCTATCCTGTTTTAGTGCAAAACGGAGTTACAAGCACCAGAGATTTGGCAGAAATGATAGCTGGGCGTAGTTCGCTCACTCGAGGCGACGTCAGAAACGTTATCGACAACTTGGCTGATGTGATGAACATTCAGCTAAGAAACGGGCTGACGCTACACCTTGAAGGGTTCGGCTATTTCCGCCTAGGGCTGATAAAGTCGCAATCGGCAGAAAACGCAGAAGACGTGCGTCCAGACAGCAAGTTTCTAACCATACGCTTTGCGCCAGAGCAAGACCGACATTCTGACGGAAAGCTAAGAACCAGAGCAATGGTGGCAGACAACGTGGACTTTGAACGAGTGTATAAAAAAGAACCAGAAAAGAAACCGCAAGCAGGCGCACAAGGTGGAGAAACATCGCAAGGAAACGACCTGTAGCAAGATGGGCAACAATATCTATCACTCTTTTTGATGGCGGGGGAAGCATACTTCCCCCGCTTATCTGCAAAAACACGGAGTGACTGCATGAACAAAATGTTACACCATCAAAACGAATGAAAGAAAACGTATGAAAGTGATATTTAACAGATATGGCAACGGAGCTGAAGAGCTTGTCAGCGTGCTTGGGCTTGTAGATGCCGATACTGACATCACGAAATGGATACCGATATTTCCGCTATCGATAAGACGGCTAACGGCTATTGTCGGAGAGGAAGTATACAGGGAAGCTGAAAGGCTATACTACCAGAATGAAGCTTTAAATGAAGATGAGCAAGAGCTCATACGGCTGGTGCAACAACCACTGGCTTTGTTTACCTGGCTTAAGGTAATACCTACACTCGATGCTCAACACGGCAACTCTGGCAGGCAAAGACGACTTGGCGAGAACGAAAAAGGACTGACAGCACTGCAAGAGTTCAAAGACGAAGAAAATATACTTAACCTTGCTTACGAGAGCGTGGACAACCTTGTTGCCCACCTTGAAGAACGCGCTTACGACTTTTGGAATGAAAGTGCTAAAAAGAAAGAGTTAAGCAAACTTCTGATAAGAAGTAAGCAGGAGTTTGACGAATACTATATGCTCGGTTCGCACCGTCTGTTCTTAACGCTTGTTCCCATTATGAAGGAGGTGCAAGATAGATATATCATTCCAGCAGTGACCACGGCAGTGTTCGACAAACTGCTTGGCGGAGATAAATCTGTATCTGAACTTAAAGACAGAGCAGCACGCCCATTGGCTTTGCTGACAATGGCAAAGGCGGTAGAGCGGTTGCCCATAGAGGTGCTACCTGAAGGTGTGGTAAGCGTGCAACAGATAGGCACAATTAAGGAAAAACAACGTGCCGAAGCTGATATGAGAAAGGCAGTAGCAAAGTCGCTGACTGATGATGCCGAACGAGACCTGCTAAACCTGTGGAACGAAGTGAAGTCGCTACTGTTTCCAGCCGAAGAGACGGACGCTTACATATCAAAGCCACAAGTGCAGTCAAAGGGAGTGACATTCTAAGAAAACGAACACACAGAGTATGAAAGAAATAACGCTAAACAAAAAGACAAAGAACATTCCCGCCTGTCTGGAAGAACTATCAGCAGAGCAATATGAGAGGTTCCTCGAACTGTCGCTACTGCTTAACGGCGGGCATATCACTCCACGAGAGATGCGCACGATGTGGCTGTCAGAACTTATGTCTATTTGCTCGCCATATCAGAGGTATTACGGCAAACAACAAATAGCAGAGCTTGACAGCCAGCTACACCAGACGGACGGCTTCTTTAAGATTTCGCAAGGCGTGTCGGGAGAGGTGGTCTATGAACCAATGCTCAATACAGGAGTTAATCTTCTTCCTCAGTATAAAGGCTGGACGGGCGTGGGCAATATGCTCTCGGGGCTGACTTACGATAAGTTTGTGAATTGTCATAACGCTTTGAAAGAAATCAATAGGCTTAGCGACAGCAAGGACTACGCAAACCTTGAAGGAATATTCAACGAAATAGCACATAACCTTTACGCTAACGAGAATCCTGAGGCAGAAGTACCACCAATACTGGCATACCACTCGTTCCTGCTTTTCAGTAGCGTATGGCATCTCATTTGCTCTGTACCTATACCAATCAACGGCGAAGCGGTGCCTTTCACAGCCCTATTTGCTAAAGAACAAGCAGGCGGACGGGCAGACGACCACGACCCGATGGGTTGGACGGGAGTGTCGTTCGAGATTGCCAGCTCGGGAGTGTTTGGCTGTGTCAAGGAAGTAAACAAAACAGAGTTTTGGGACGTGCTGCTATACCTATACAAGTGTAAAGTAGATAGTGACAGACTTAAAAAAGAAATATCATGAAAACATCAAGAAAAATAGTAGAAGAGATAGGTAAGTTTGAGGGGCTAAGCCTCAAAGCTTACCGTTGCCCAAGCGGAGTGCTGACAATAGGCTACGGACACACGTCAGAAGTGACCGAAGAAATGGTTATCACAAAAGAGCAGGCAACGTCGTTGCTTGAACAAGACCTTCAGTACTTCGAACGAGAGGTGGGCAAGACGTTTGCCACCGTGTCGCTCACACAAAATCAGTTTGACGCCCTTGTGAGCTTGGCGTTCAATATTGGTGCTTCACGACTTAAGCACTCGCTTATGGCAAAGAAGATACAAGCCAATAAAGACGATATGAGCATCAGAGACGAATTTATGAAATACGTAAACAGTAAAGGACGTGTTCTTCCTGGTCTTGTGAGAAGGCGCAAATGGGAGGCAGACCTTTACTTCAAAAAGCAATAACTATGATAAACTTAGAAAAGTATGAAGCATACGTTCGCTCTCTTGGCGAACGAGTAGCAAATATAAAAAGAGTAGAACCAGGCACGTTCGACACCGATATGGCAAGCATCGTTCAAGGGCTTGGAGCTAACGACCTGCCGTGCTTGTTCTTCATCATTCCAAACTCTCAGGGGCAGAGCGCAGACGTCGATAACATAGAAGAAGACAACCTGTGCGTGCTCTTGCTAGTCGATAAGACAGACCCGCAGAGAGGAAAGAAAAGTTACACGGTGCAGAAGAACCTGCAACCAGTTATGGAAGAGATAAAGCAGACGATACTGTCAGACAAAACCTCGGGCTGTGGCTTAATGGAGAGCCTTGACCTTAGAAGTATGTCCACAGTGGCAGAGAGCGGAGTGTTCAACGTGTTGGCAGGGTGGAGCCTCGCCTTTCAAGTAAGTTCAGAATGAGCAAAGAAGTAATACAACAGAGGTTTCTATTTGACACTCTTGATAAGAACATAAAGACCGTATACCGAAGGCAGTTGGAGATATATCTTGACTACGTCAGGAAAGACGACGATAGAGTTAAGCGTTCGCCTGAATATCTAAGTGCAGTGGAGAACGCTCTAAGAAACCCTCACACACAGATAAGCAAAGCAGGTGATGGCTTTGTTGCCTCTTTGACGTTTCCATTGTTCATTCGTTTCATGGATATGAAGAAGATAGCCAATTGGAAGATATA
>JAUMWZ010000030.1:0-1612 GCA_030529405.1 Bacteroides sp.
ACAATCTACTTACAAACTATATATAGTCTATTTGCAAACTATATATACTCAAAAAAGAGGCATAATATATAATCAGATATTAGTGTATACATTCCATCTAAAGATATAGCTAAACATCTAAAATGATAGTCTTTAGACTACACATAACATATATATTCCCGCTATTTTTAGTTAATATATCTAGTCAAACACTCATTATATATTATAAAACTTAGCATATATAGCCAATAAACCACCTTTTTTATTTCCTTTGCAAGTTGTTTTTATCTGACTAACATAATAAATACACAATTAAAACACTTCATAAGACATTATGCGTGATTTTTTATTTATTCAAAAAGCAGACGAGAACATTTCAAACAAAAGATTATAAGGCATAATTGTCTTTTTAATTATACAAAAACGAACAAAACAAGAGAGTAACATATTTATATAAATAATAAAAGTTGAATTGAAATGATGAAAATTAGAATTGAAAAAACATCGCTACTTGGCGCACTGACAACATTTGTTTTGCTATTTGCTGTTGCCGTTGGCGATGCAAAAGCACAATTACCGTCTATATCATTGAAAGACATTGACGGAAACAGTATCAAAACCGACACACTTGCTAAGAGTGGCAAGCCTATAATTATAAGTTTCTTCGCCACATGGTGTAAGCCTTGCCTTAGAGAGCTTAACGCAATAGCCGAAGTATATGAAGAATGGCAGGAAGAAACAGGAGTAGAACTGATTGCAGTATCTATTGACGAGGGAGCAAACAGCTTGAAAGTAAAACCACTTGTTGTTTCGCAAGAATGGAATTTCAAAGTTCTGCTAGACACAAACAAAGAGTTCATGAGGGCAATGAATGTTAGCATGGTTCCTGCATTGTTCTTGATAGACAAGAAAGGAAAGATTGTTTATACCCATACAGGATATAATGTTGGGGCAGAACAAAAACTTTATAAGGAGGTAAAGAAATGCATACAATAAAAAAGGCTATATTACTTGTAACTGTTGCGTCTGCTTTTAGCATAAACACTTATGCACAGTCTGCCGACAAATATTCTTCGTCTGACAATCAAAACAAGTGGAAAGCATCTTTTGGAATACAGTCTGACCTGCACTATGCTACTAGCAAAAGTCACGAAGGCAAGCGTTTTATGGGCAATAGCTACATAAACGGAACACTACACAATAATATATGGGAGTTTGGACTAAGAGTGGAAGAAGCCAACAGTCCATTACCTGGCAGAGAAGACGAAAAAGGTTGGGGACTTGCGAACATATATGCCAAAGCACGAATAAAGGGATTTGAGTTTACAGTTGGCGACTTATACGAACAGTTTGGTAGTGGTTTGCTACTTCGTTCATACGAAGACAGAAGCCTAGGTATAGACAACTCTATCCGTGGTGGACGAGTAACTATGAGTGCAATAAACGGTGTTGTGCTGAAAGCAATAGCTGGACAGCACAGAAACTATTTTGACAGAGGGTGGAGTCCTTTCAATTCTGAAAGAGGATATTTAGGAGGTTTAGATGCCGACGTAGATTTGTCTAACTTCATTAAGAAGTTATCTGAAAAGCAGTGGGCAGTTCAATTGGGTGGCTCGTATGTATTGAAACACGA
>JAUMWZ010000030.1:1712-13393 GCA_030529405.1 Bacteroides sp.
AGAAGAAGTGAAAACTTTGATTTTCGTTCTGCAAGAACAGCGATGAAAACAAGCATGAGAGTAAATCACTTGCTACCTTTCACACAGCAACAAACCTATTCACTATCCACACTATATCCTTATGCCACACGTCCAGAAGGGGAATGGGCTTTCCAAACGGAGTTAAGATATAGATTCAAACGTGGCAGTGTTTTGGGAGGAAAGTATGGAACAAACATAAAGATTTCAGCATCATACGTCAGAGAACTTAAGAAAGAAATAACTGAAGGATTAGGTTCTCCAGACCAGATTGGTGTAGACATAAGAGGAACTAAGGGATATGATACTCGCTTTTTTGGAATGGGAAAACAGTTGTTTCACGACATTGATTTAGAAGTTAGCAAAAAGCTAAGTCCGAGCTATCAGTTCACTCTTTCGTATATGAACCAACACTATAACCAGCAAGTAATAGAAGGTCATGCCGACAACGGAGATATTATATACAGCAACATATTCGTTTATGAAGGCAAACACAAGCTATCAAACGATATGGGACTAAGAACAGAACTTCAGTATCTGACTACAAGACAAGCCGAAAAAGACTGGTTGTTCGGATTGGTAGAGTTTTCTCCTACTCCAAACATCATATTCTCTGTTAGCGACCAATGGAACATGGGAGTAACAAACAAACACTACTATATGTTTTCTGTTGCAGGAACACTAAGCGGACACAGATTACAACTTTCTTACGGTAGCACTCGTGAAGGAATAAACTGTTCAGGAGGTGTGTGCAGGGTTATGCCTGCTTCTAAGGGATTATTCCTTTCATACAACTTCATTCTATAACACACAGAAGAAAAATATATGATTGAACAAAACTGTGTTCAACATAGTTTATAACTAATGAGTAATCAAACACATACACAAGCATAACGTAACGCAAAGTAAACCATATATCACTGACTTGTAAACCATATATAACTGATTTGCAGATTATATATAGTTGAAAAGTCAAGTATATATCATTTAGAAAACAAAACAAAAACGATATAAATAAAAAGATGATGAAGAAAATTGCAAAAATTGCACTGATGAGTGTTGCACTAACTAGTATATTCACTTCGTGCGACAAGAACAACAACGGAGATAATTGGATACCACAAGACGACAACAAGATAGCTAAAGAGTTGCGCACTCATATTCTTGTAGAGAAATACACTGGTCAGAAGTGTACAAACTGTCCGTCTGCCTCAAAAGAACTAAAGAAGATAGAAAGAGTATATAAAGACGAAGTTATAACAGTGGCTTTACACGCAGAACAAACAAAACTAGTTCTTCCTGAATTAGCTTCTGATGCTGCAAAACAATACTTCACATCTTTCGGCATTCCTAAGGCTGTTCCGGGCGTGATGATAAACAGAACAAACCTTAGCGGAACAGAAAAATATAGTCAAAAGAAGTCACTTTGGAGTTCTTTCATAAGCAAAGAAGTAAACACCCCTGCTAAATACAGAATCAAGCTAAACACTGAACTGAAGGCAGAAAATAAGGTGCAAGTAAAGGTGGAAGTAGAAAAAAGAAATGAAAAAGCAAGCAACAACGTTGAACTACAGCTTTGGGTGGTTGAAGACATAGTTGCTGTTCAACACTTCCCAAACTTAGTTAAGGCAGACTATGTACACCACAACGTGTTACGCGATGCTCTAAACGGAATAAACGGAGAAAGCATTGACGCAAGCAAAGAGTATAACAAAACTTTCAGCACACCTGCTAACGTTAAAGAAGTGAAGAATGCAAAGGTTGTAGCATTTATATTCAACAAAGAAACTAAGCAAGTCTACGAAGCAAGCATATCTGCTCTTGGAGAAGGACTAGGATTAGAAAACGACTACGACAAAGATAACGCTGGAGAAAACCCTAATGTAAACAACGGCGGAGTAATAAAATTCAAAAACGGAGATAAGGTTATAGAATCTGGCGCAACAATAGAAATTACAGACGAACCAACAGTATTGGAAGAGGCAAATCTCATAGAAATGGTTACGAAGCCTGTAAAAATTGTGTTTGGTGATAGATTGAAGAAAAAAGAAGTATTCACAATCGAGGTGGTAAAAGAGAACTACAAAGACAAAAAAAATATAGGCATAAGTACTGTTTGTACTGCTGGCGGGTGCCATGTTTCAGACAATAAGGACTTTTTCAAAACAGAACTTGACACAAAAGAGATAACAGGTGGAGCTGAGGACATAACAGATACAGTACAAATTCACTATGAATTTGAAAAGGAATCTAAAGATGGCGACTACAAAGTAAGGGTAAACGTCAAGAAAGACAACAAGATAGAGGCATACTACTACATTGTGTTTAAGTATAAAGCAAAGAAGGCATAAACCTCAACATAGATTGATGCAGATGCAAAGCAAACATTTCTGATGTGGTGGAAAACATATCTTTATAGATTGTACAATAACTACCGCCAAGCAAATATCAGAAATTACAGAAACAAGGTATGTGTACTTACCAAAACAGTACACATACTTCTGAAAACACAATGATAAGCTTACAAAAAACAATAGATTATATTTAGTTTGCGAAAAAACACTGTCTATATGTTTGACAATATAAAAAAATAGCGTACATTTGCATCGCATTACTCGAAAGAGATAATGGGTTTGGAAGTTTGGGTGAGTGGCTTAAACCACTAGATTGCTAATCTGGCGTACGATGCAAATTGTACCGGGGGTTCGAATCCCCCAGCTTCCGCCAGCTTTAAGATTTAATTAAAGGTAAAGAAAAGAGAGGAAATAGATTTGTTCTACTTCCTCTCTTTTTATTTATACAATAAATCCTATACTACCCAAACATAAACGAGACATTGAGCTATAACTTTATGTTTCTAACCAATACTCTCCCCTACATCAACTGCTTTACTACCTCTAACCATTCTAATAAAAGAATGTAAACAGATGATTATCACATCTTTTCTAAACCATATATACTTTACAAATAAACTCTATATAGTTTGGAAGAAGACTATATACTACTGACTTGAAAACTGTGAATGGTTTGCAGATGGGGTGTATAACACATATCAATAAGCAGTGGATATATAAGAGGTATATCCTATTTGAAATAACAGAAAACTAAAGCACTATTGTGATATAGAAAAGGTTAGTGTACTTGTTTGAGAATAGAATGTATACGAAAAAGTACACGATATATATAGGTAAACAAGTTCAGATATGGGAATAAAAAAACAGAGTTTGCAGGGCAGAAAAGCTACCTTTGCAAACTCTGTTATATGATTCTTGCTAAAATATTAGTTCATCAAGCTGATGAATGCTGAAGTGTTGTAGAACTTAACAAACTCTAAGTCGTTCAAAGCTCTATTTTTCAATTCTGGAGAACGAACAAAGGCTTTACGAAGATTGTCTACCACCTTTATCACATTGTTTGTGCGAGCACCTACAATAGAAAGCAGATAGAACGTATATCCATCTGGGTTAGCCACCTCGGTAAGTGTTTTTTCCGCCTTATTGTAGTTTTTGTTCAAGATGTGAGCTAGAGCAGAGATATTTGAAGCCTCATCACCAAAGATTAAAGCAGCTTTATCGTATGCGCCCTTTGATAAGTATAGCTTGCCCATAACACTTTCTATACCTTTAGAACCAGAAGCACGTCCGATAAATTCTTCTGCCACTTCCTTGTTTCCCTTCAATAGTGATATGACTCCCAAGTTAGAGTTTACTTCTGGAGCATCTTGAACCTTCATTGAGTTTCTTAGATATTCGCTCGCTTGTTCAACATTGCCTTTCTTGTATGCAAGTACCGCCAAGTTGTTCAATGCTCTATAATCGTTAGGGAAATGCTTAACAACATTCTTGTAGATTGTTTCTTTCTCTGCGTCATTATCAGTTAGAGTGGCAGCATAAAGAAACTCCTCAACGTTAAGTTTTGAAGGGGATTTCTCTGCAAAAGTTTTTATCTCGTGATCTGTCTTACCTATAATTTCATAGTTAAGAGTTATGCGTG
The DNA here is from genome assembly GCA_030529405.1 of Bacteroides sp. Lineage (GTDB taxonomy): Bacteria > Bacteroidota > Bacteroidia > Bacteroidales > Bacteroidaceae > JAUMWZ01. Next base: position 5,724 of record JAUMWZ010000030.1, read on the forward strand.
AACGTCTTAGTTGTGGTAATATGTCGTCTGCTAATGATTGATACACAGAAGAAATATTTCTGATTTCTTGCTCTCTTTGTGCAGGGTCTGTATACATTGCAAGAACTCTCAAGATTAGGTGCTTATCTGGTATGTTAGACTTTTCTACTAACTCTCTAAATCCTTCCCAGTCTTCTGCTGTGTATTTTGTGTCTACATAAACGTCTTCGATGTTGTTTTTCTTGATGTTAGCATTAAGAAGTTTAGCTGTGTTCTTTTCACGGTTTTCTGCCAACTTAGTATTCAAATCGAGCTTACCTTCAGGCGATGCATAAGCAGATATTTCTATGTTTTTCACTCGTTTGTTCTCGCTGTCATCAACATCTTTAACGTCTTGCGTGAACTTGTTTGCTGTTTTTGTTTCTGTGGCTCTTATGTTTGCTTGGTTTACAAGGAACATAATGTTTGCATCTTTCTTTTCTTGAATGATGCGTTGGAAACGGTCTTCTGCGACAGTAAGGTTTGCTTTTTTCAGTAAACTACTTAGTAGTTCTGATGTAGAGTTTACTCCGTCTGCCACCTTAACGCTAAATTCGCTCAACTTTTTGCTTCCTTTTTTCACTGAAACGTTTAGGAATAACTCCGAACGCTCCATTTCTGGCACATATCTGAACGACTCTTTGATGCTAAAACGACCGCCACGTTTGTAAGAAATAACCTTCTCATTACCTTGAACGCTTTCTCCTTGGAACACATACTTATCTCCCTCTGCTTTTCCGTTGTTCCACTTCAACACTGGTGTAACCTCTACCACCGATTTTTTGTGTAAGAACTTAGCAGGGAAACGCCCATCAATAGTAAACGGAACTTGTCCTCCTACCGCTTCTAACACTTGTGGTGTTACTGAGAAATGTTCTTCAGTAAGCCCCGAAATCTTCTTGCTACATGATGAAGTGATGCTTACCAAAGCAGCAAAAAGCATAATGTAAAAACTTTTTTTCATGTCTTATTTATTTTAATTTGATATTCTCTTTAGCTGAAAGTGTTATAGTTAAAATATAAAACACAAATATACAGTATATATAGGTTGCAGTAATTATATATTGGCTGTTTTATTATTATTTAATTTTTGAAGATGGAACAAAAACAGAAACATAATGCTCAGCTAGATAATAAATAAGACGGTGTAAACAAGCAACATATAAGAGAAAAGTAAACCATATAGAGTTGATTTGCAAACTATATATAAAATGGAAATCAGCTGTATACAGTTTGAAAGTTGGCTATATATGGTTTGCAAAAAGGCTGTATACAGCACTGTCGGGAGGTGTAAAAAGAGTAATTGTAAGTAAAGTTATATCGTAAGGAGAAGTGATGACACACTACCCCTTTTCTTTATGATACTTAATGTTTCTTGGGTGATGATTGACTATCTGTGAACGTAACATCTGACGGTCAATATGGGTATATATCTCGGTACTAACAATAGATTCGTGACCCATCATACATTGTATTGCGCGAAGGTTAGCACCGTGTTCGAGCAAATGAGTGGCAAACGAGTGGCGAAAAGTATGCGGACTGATGTTTTTCTTTATACCAGCCATGTTGGCATACTCCTTTATCATGTGGAAAACCATTATGCGAGAAAGGCTTTTTCCACGTCTGTGGCTAACGAAAAGATAGTCTTCATATCCTCGTTGTATGTTTATTATGTTTCTGTCAATAAAATAAAGTTCTATCTCTTTTATAGCTTTATTAGAAATTGGAACAAGACGCTGTTTGCCTCCTTTGCCCTCTACTTTGATGAACTTCTCCTTGAAATAAAGCTCCGATATTTTAAGGTTTATAAGTTCAGAAACACGAAGTCCGCAGCTATATAACGTTTCTATTATAGCACGATTACGTTGCCCTTCGCTCTTACTAAGGTCTATTACCGACAGAATATTGTCTATCTCTTCCACAGTCAATACTTCTGGCAGTTTCAATCCTATCTTAGGTGTTTCTACCAACTCACTTGGGTCTGTTTGCAGGTAATCTGACATTATCAAGAACTTAAACAATGATTTAATCCCCGATATTATACGAGCTTGAGAACGAGCATTTACACCTATATCATGAAGACCAGCTATAAATGCTTGCAAAGTATCGTAACTGACGTCACGCAGAGATATACTTTCGCCGTCAAGAAAAGACATCAACTTCTCCACATCAGACACATAAGCCTCTTGGGTGTTCTTTGATAGATTTTTCTCTAACTTTATATATCTCTTGTACTTATTTATTATTTGTTCTTTATCGTTAATATATAGGTCGTTAGTATTGTTTTTCATATCTTTTTTGTATAACTTTGCGCCAAACTATTCATTATTGACATATTGCAAAAGTATTGATAAAAAACGAAGAACGTATGAAGATACAAGTCATAAATGGTCCAAATCTTAATCTTTTAGGCATAAGAGAGACCAGCGTGTATGGAAATACTTCGTTTGAAAAGTATATTGAAACGTTAAAAAAGACATTTAAGAATACTGAAATAGATTACTTTCAGTCTAATGTAGAAGGAGAACTAATAGACTACATACAAAAGAGCGGTTTCACTCACGATGGCATTATATTGAATGCGGGAGGATATACACATACTTCTGTAGCAATACACGATGCAATTAAAGCAATTAAAGCTCCAGTGGTGGAAGTGCATATATCAAACACACAAGCAAGAGAAAGTTTCAGACATAAATCTTTGATTGCCCCAGCATGTATAGGTATAGTTGCAGGATTTGGATTATTCTCTTACAACTTAGCAATAATGGCTATTGAAGACTTTAACAATAAAAATAAATAGATGAAAGCTCAGCCTGAAAAAGAAAGAGCTACAACAGATAGATTATTAGTAAAAAGATTGTTTATAAAAAAAGAAGAAGTATATGCTGCTTAAACAAACAAAAATCGTTGCATCAATATCAGACAGAAAATGTGATGTAGAGTTCTTAAGGTCACTTTTTGAAGCAGGAATGAATGTTGTGCGTATGAACACAGCACACGCTGATAAGAAAGGATTTGAAGAACTTATAAAGAATGTAAGAACAGTATCTAACAGAATAGCCATTCTTATGGATACTAAGGGACCAGAAATTAGAACTACATCGACAGAAAATGATATAGTTTACACAATAGGTGAGATAGTTAGAATAGTAGGTAACGCAGATTTGGCTACAACAAAAGAATGTATTGCAGTTACTTATAAAGACTTTGCAAAAGATGTAAGCATAGGAGACCACGTACTTATAGACGACGGTGCGCTAGACCTTGAAGTTACAGCAAAGGAAACAGAAGCGTTGGTTTGTGTTGTAAGAAATAACTCGGTGTTGGGAAGCAGGAAAAGTGTAAACATTCCAGGAGTAAAAATAAACCTACCTTCTATAAGCGAAAAGGACAGAGTGAACATCTTGTATGCAATAGAAAAAGATATTGACTTCATTGCACACTCATTCGTCCGCAACAGACAAGACGTTCTTGAAATAAAGAATATATTAAATGAACACAAGAGCGATATACAAATCATAGCTAAGATAGAGAATCAAGAGGGAGTTGATAACATTGACGAAATCATTGAAGTAGCAGATGGAGTCATGATAGCAAGAGGCGACTTGGGAATTGAGGTACCACAAGAAAGAATTCCAGGTATACAACGTATGATAATTAAGAAGTGTACGCTGGCAAAGAAACCTGTAATCGTGGCAACACAAATGTTACATAGCATGATAGAAAACCCACGTCCGACGAGAGCAGAGGTTACTGACATCGCAAATGCTATATACTATAACACAGATGCAGTTATGCTTAGTGGCGAAACAGCTAAGGGTAAATATCCATTAGAAGCAGTGAGAACGATGACAGCAATAGCAGCTCAGGCAGAAAAAGATAAGATGTCAGAATACAACGTAAAGATTACTCTTGACGAAGGAAGCAATGACGTTACGGCGTTCTTGGCTAAACAAGCAGTAAAGGCTACCACAAAGCTAAATATGAAGGCTATCATTACGGACAGTTATAGTGGTAGAACAGCTCGTTGTCTTGCAGCATTTAGAGGTCAATTCCCTGTGCTTGCTATCTGCTACAAAGAGAAGACAATGCGTCAGTTAGCTCTTTCTTACGGTGTGGAAGCTATATATATGCCAGAGTTGGCTAACGGACAAGAATATTACTTTGCTGGACTAAGACGTCTAATAAAGGACGGTAGGCTTAAAGCAACAGATATGGTAGGTTATTTAAGTAGTGGAAAAGCAGGTACACAAACATCATTCTTGGAAATAAATATCGTTGGCGACGTGTTGAAGTATGCAGAAGACACTGTTTTGCCAAACAAGAACAGATATCTATAAGAACATAAGGCAGTTTCAAACTGTATATAACTGAAATCTCGGTGATATATAATTGAGTTCTAAACAATATATGATTTAGAATTCAACTATATATCAATGAGATTTCGTAGCTATAAAGGGTACCGATGAACCAAACAGAAGGAATAGAAGAATACATACTAAATCACATCGACGAAGAAAGTGAATATCTGAAACAACTGTATAGAGATACACACGTAAAGCTACTAAGACCAAGAATGGCATCAGGACATCTTCAAGGCAGAATGTTGAAAATGTTAGTGCAAATGATTAAGCCGAAAAACATATTGGAAGTAGGAACTTACAGCGGATATTCAGCACTCTGTTTGGCAGAAGGTTTATCGGAGGGAGGAATGCTACATACCTTTGAGATAAACGATGAACAAGAAGACTTCACAAGACCATGGTTGGAAAACTCACCATACGCAGACAAGATTAAATTTTATATAGGAGATGCAATAGAGTTACTACCGCCAATGGACATAATGTTTGACCTTGCGTTCATAGACGGAGATAAAAGGAACTACATTAAATGCTATGAAGTGGTAATGAGTAAACTATCTAAGGGAGGGTATATAATAGCTGACAACACATTGTGGGACGGTCATGTGCTTGAAGAACCACACCCGACAGACCTACAAACAATAGGCATAAAGACATTCAATGAATATATAGCAAAAGATGATAGAGTGGAGAAAGTTATAATACCACTAAGAGATGGGCTGACCATTATCAGAAAGAAATAGCACGAACACCATAAAAACACCATTATATATGGAAACTACAAGACAAAACAAGATATCAAGATTACTACAGAAAGAGATTAGCGAGATGTTCTTACTACAAACTAAAGCTATGCAAGGCGTACTTGTGTCGGTCAGTGCAGTAAGAATAAGCCCAGATATGAGTATAGCTAGAGTTTATTTAAGCGTATTCCCATCGGAGAAATCTAATGAGATTGTAAAGAATATAAACGCAAACGCCAAGACAATACGTTACGAATTAGGGGGAAGAGTACGTCATCAGCTACGCATAATACCTGAACTTAAGTTCTTCGTTGATGACTCTTTGGACTACTTAGAAAAGATTGACGCGCTACTAAAGTGAGACTTGCTCTCTACATAGCTAAGAGATACGTTTTCTCTAAGAAGAAACACAACGCCATAAATATAATATCTGGCATTTCTTCATGCGGAGTGGCATTGGCAACAATGGCTTTAGTCTGTACTATGTCTGTATTCAACGGTTTTCAAGAAAGCATGGAAAGCCTTTTCACAGCATTCGACCCACAGCTAAAGATTACTTCAAAAGAAGGTAAGGTATTCACATCTGACAAGACGAAACAGATTAAACAGCTTGATATTGTAGACGTTTACACGGAAACATTAGAAGAAAACGTGATGCTACAATATAAAGACAGACAACAGGTAGTAACTCTCAAAGGTGTAGAAGATAACTTCAGTGAACTCACATCAATACATTCCAGCCTCATAGGTAATGGTAGTTTCATGCTTAGCAGTGGAGAAAACCATTACGCAATAATGGGATTTGGAGTGATGTCTGCACTTGGTACAGGAGTTGAACATATACACCCACTTCGTGTTTATACTCCCAAAAGGGACGTAAAAATAAACATTGCAAATCCTATCAATTCATTCTCTTCCGACTATTTATATTCTCCCGGAGTTATATTCAAGATAGATCACTTCCAATATGACTATAATTTTGTTCTAACTTCTATATCGTTTGTGCGCAATTTATTAAGATATGAAAATGAAGTAAGCTCAGTAGAGTTGAAACTTAAAGACGGTGTTGATACAGAGAAAGCAAAGAAAGAGATTAAAGCAATATTGGGGGACGAGTTTAATGTTCTTAATAGACACGAACAGCAAATAGATATGCTCAAGATTATAGAAATAGAGAAACTTATGTCATACATATTTTTGTCGTTCATTCTTTTGGTTTCGTGTTTCAATATTATAGGCTCTCTGTCGATGATGATAATAGACAAGACTGACGACATTCAGACTTTGCGCAATATGGGAGCATCAAATTCACTCATTAAAAAGATATTTCTTCTTGAAGGTGTTCTTATTTCACTCATAGGTGCAACAATAGGTATGATATTAGGTCTTCTGTTATGCTACCTACAAATAAGATACGGACTAATTACATTCGGCAATAACAGTGGCAGTTTTATATTTGATGCTTATCCAGTAAGCATAAAGTTTACCGATTTAGTGATTATTGCTATCACGGTAATTGCTATTAGTTTTATCTCATCTTGGATACCAGTAAGAAAGATTTCAAGAAGACTTAAATAACCAATCATATTAGCACAAGATTCATGTGCTACACATTCAACCACTTTATTAAACAATGAAAATAAGAAATATAGACTTAGGCAAGATGCCACTACTTCTTGCTCCAATGGAAGATGTTACAGACCCAGCCTTCAGACTGATGTGTAAGAACTTCGGAGCAGATATGGTTTACACAGAATTTGTTTCTTCAGATGCATTGATACGCTCTATAAGTTCAACAGAGCGAAAGCTTAACATCAGCGACAACGAAAGACCGGTAGTTATTCAGATATACGGCAGAGATGTGGAAACTATGGTAGAAGCAGCGAAGATAGTAGAACAAGCAAAACCTGACATACTAGACATAAACTTTGGTTGCCCTGTAAAAAGGGTGGCAGGTAAAGGTGCTGGCTCTGGAATGCTAAGAAACATTCCTCTAATGCTTGATATAACTAAGGCGGTAGTAGATGCTGTAAAGATTCCAGTTACTGTTAAAACAAGACTTGGTTGGGACAATGACAGCAAGATAATTACTACTCTTGCCGAGCAACTTCAAGATTGCGGAATTGAGGCACTGACTATACACGGCAGGACAAGAGCTCAGATGTACACTGGCGAGGCAGATTGGACACTGATAGGAGAAGTAAAGAACAATCCGAGAATACATATTCCTATCATCGGCAACGGAGATGTAACCACTCCACAACGATGCAAAGAGTGCTTCGACAAATACGGAGTTGATGCAGTAATGGTAGGTAGAGCAAGTTTCGGACGACCTTGGGTTTTCAAGGAAATGAAGCACTATCTTGAAACGGGCGAAGAGATTGAGCCTCTAACTTTTAGTTGGCGACTAAACGTATTAAGGCAACAAGTGATTGATAGCATAAATATGTTGGACGAGAGAGTGGGTATTCTCCACGTAAGACGTCATCTTGCTGCAAGTCCACTATTCAAAGGCATACCAAACTTTAAGGAAACTCGTATAGCA